>JBBRHQ010000364.1:0-1505 GCA_038222365.1 Solirubrobacterales bacterium | reverse complement strand
ACGTGACCCCCCCCCCCGACGTGACCCCCCCCCCCGACGTGGGACCTTTCAGCCGTCTATAGGGCGGCTCAAAGGTCCCACGTCCCGTTTCGTGGCGATTGGCGCGCCTTCTGCGCGCCGCGGGGCGCGATTCTCGCGGCGATGGATGCCGCCGCCTCGCTCGCCAGGGCGCTCACCCCGCCGCTCTGCGTCGCCTGCGCCTCCTCCTGCGGGGCGCGGGACGTCCTCTGCGCTGCCTGCGCGGCGGGGCTGAACCGCTCGGGCACTCTGCTCGGCAGCCCTCCGGCTGGGATCGAGCTCGCCTTCTCCGCCGCCCGCCACGACGCGGTCGCCCGCGAGTTGATCAGGGCTCTGAAGTTCGGCCGGATCAGGGCGGTGGCGGAGTTGATCGCCGCGCGGATCGCCGAGCTGGCGCCCCCGGTGGCCCTCTCGGGCACCCTGGTGCCGGTGCCGCCAGCTCCGCTGCGGTTGCGCTGGCGCGGCTTCGACCCGGCGATCGAGATCGCCCTGGGCCTGTCGCTGCGGACCGGCCTGCCGGTCTCGGAGTGCCTGCGAAGGCGGGGCCTGCGGCGCCAGGTCGGCCGGGCCCGCAGCGAGCGCCTGGCCCGGCCGCCCCGGGTCGAGGCCGGCCCCGGGGTGCCGGCGAGGGCGGTCCTCGTCGACGACGTGCTGACCACGGGAGCGACGCTGGCCTCCTGCGCCGCGGTGCTGAGGCGCGCCGGGGCGGGCTCGGTCACCGCGGTCACCTTCGCCCGCAGGCTCTGAGTTAGCGGCCGGCCCTTGCCCGCGGCCCCGGCTGTCCGTAGCATTCCAGGCCCAGCCGAGATCGAAGGAGGGATCGTGCGGATCGAGATACGCGGCCGGAACGTCGAGGTGACCGATGAGCTTCGCCAGCACGTGAGAAAGCGCTTCGCCCGGGTCGGCAAGCAGGTCTCCGAGCTGGCCACGCTCGACGTCGAGCTCTCCGAGGAGCGCAACCCCTCGATCGCCGAAAGCCAGATCGCCGAGGCGACCCTGCGGCTCAAGGGAGTGACGCTTCGCGCCAGCGAGTCCTCGCCGGAGATGATGCACACGATCCACGAGCTGGCCGAGGACATCCGTCGTCAGGTCAAGAAGCACCGCGAGCTGCGGCGCAAGCGCAGCCGCACCCGCCGCGCCGTCGGGCGCCTCCGGGGACGCTCGGTCGAGTCATGAGCGGGGCCGCTGGGGCAGGAAGCTAATCTAGGTCCGCGATGGCGAAGAGTGTGATCGATCGCGCCCTGCGAGTGGGCGAGGGGCGCAAGTTCCGCGCCTACGAGAAGCGGGTGGACGCGATCAACCGGATTGAGCCTGAGATGGAGGTGTTGGAGGACTCCGAGATGCTCGAGGAGGCCGGCGCCCTGCGCGAGCGCGCCCGCAACGGCGAGGCGCACGACGACCTCCTGCCGGAGGCCTTCGCTCTGACCCGGGAGGCCGCCCGCCGGACGATCGGCCAGCGCCATTACGACGTGCAGCTAATTGGCGGG
>JBBRHQ010000363.1:0-1535 GCA_038222365.1 Solirubrobacterales bacterium | reverse complement strand
GGCCACGAGGTCGCGGTGAAGGTGCTCCGCGGCGCAGCGGCCCGCGACGGCGGAGAGATCGCGCGCCTCCGCCGCGAGGCGTACATCCAGGTGCACATCGATCACCCGAACGTCGCGCGCGTGCACGACCTCGATCAGATGCCCGACGGCTCGATGTACGTCGTCATGGAGCGCCTGCACGGCCGCTCTCTCGCCGACCGCCTGTCGCGCGAGCACATCGTCGCGCCGGGCTACGCCATCCCGGTGTTCATCGGCGTCTGTCGCGCGCTCTCGGCGGCGCACAAGAAGGGCGTGGTCCATCGCGATCTGAAGCCGGGCAACGTGTTCCTGTGCGAGGACGGTCCGCCGAAGGTCCTCGACTTCGGCATGAGCAAGCTCACGAGCGCCGAGTCGCTCACGCAGGCGGGCTACACTCTGGGCACGCCGGAGTACATGGCACCGGAGCAGTGCATCGGCGCGAACGTGGTCGCGCAGACCGACCACTATGCGTTCGGCGTGCTCATGTACGAGGCGCTGACCGGCGAGCTCCCGATCATCGCGCAGAGCCGCCGCGAGCTCCTGGATCTGCACCAACGTCAGATCCCGGTCCCGATGCGCACGCGCCGCCCCGACCTCGACATCCCCGAGGCGCTGGATCTGGTCGTGATGAAGTGCCTGAAGAAGCGCATCAACGACCGCCCCAAGAGCGCCGAGGAGCTGGAGGCGATGCTGACGGAGATCCCGCTCGAGGGCCTCCCCAAGGCGTACGCCACCCGCCCCAAGCGCACCCCTCCACCGGTCCTCGCCAACTCCGACTCGGGCACGATCCCCGCGCTCGCAAGCGAGCCTCCCCCTCCGAAGGTGTGAGGGGCTCGGCGGGGCGCGCTCAGGGATACGCGCAGCGCAGACCGAGCTTGCCGTACTTGTTGAGGAGGTTCGAAGAAGGGCCGAGGCCGTTCGCCGGCTTCGAGTAGTTGTGGACCTCCCACGATCCGTTCGAGCTCCAGCCGTGCGTCGTGAGCTGCGGATCGGCGTTGACGCCGGTGACGTTGCTGGTCAGCGCGAAGGTGTTGCCGATGATGTCGGCATGGCCGGCCGGGCCACGGCCACGGGTGCGGCCCGGAGCCGAGATGAAGACGATGTAGTCGTTCGTGTTGAGCGTCGTATCCGCCTTCGGGTACTCGTACGAGTACTGGTAGTTGGCGTACTCGATGGTCGTCGTGTCCGGCCAGGTCAGGCCGCACTGCGCGTGGACGGCGTCGGTCGCCCAGGGGAAGCGGCAGCCCCAGTAGGTCTTGTCGCCGCCCTTCAGGACGCACTTGCTGCCCGTGCAGTTGTAGGCACCCTTCACGGTGCCCGTCGGATCACACTGCAGGTCGATGGCCGCCTGCGAGCCGCCGGTGCAGGTGGCAGGCGTGCCGTCTGCGAGCAGCGCCTGGCGGACGCCCGGGCTCGCGGGGACCTTCGTCGTATCGGCCGCCCACGGCATCGGGTCCGGACCCCACGCCGCGATCTGCTCCTGCCCCAGCTCCAGGCGACCGCCGTCCCACACGCAG
>JBBRHQ010000362.1:0-1549 GCA_038222365.1 Solirubrobacterales bacterium | reverse complement strand
CACGAGCCCGACGAGCACTCCCGCGGCCAGCCCGCTGAGGCCGACGAACGCGGCTTCGCCCAGGACCAGCGCTTGAAGGTTCCGGGACGGCATGCCCTGGGCACGCAGGGTCACGTATTCCCGGCGGCGCTGGAGCATCAGGCCGAAGACGAAGATCGCGATCACGGCGGCGCTGATCAATAGCGTGTAGAAGGAGTTGAGGTCGACCAGGCCGCGGATGTTGAGCGCGGTCAGGCTCGATTGATCTCTGTTGAAGGTGGTCTCGGTCGAGTCGATGCTGAGCTTGTCGCCCGAGCCCGGACCCGCCCGGATGGCGGAGATCGCGTCGCCGAGGCCGGAGTTGCTCTGGTCCGTGGTCCGGGCGAGGAAAAAGTCCGCTTGATTCAGGCCCGTCTCAGCCTGGTAATAGCCGAGGTTCGCGACGATGTGGAGTCCCTCCGGGAATCCCGGGAAGCGCTCGAACAACCCTGCGATGGTGACGTTCCTCAGTTGCTGATTCTTGGTCCCCCGCCCCAAGAGCAGCTCGGCACTGTCACCCGGCTTCAGCTTCAGAACGTCGGCGGACCCGACGTCGAGGAGAATCGCGTTCGGATCGGCTTCGAGCGCGGCCATAGCTTCGGCCGCCGTGCTGCCGGCGAAGAACGAGTCGGACAGCGCAGCCGTCTGACTGAAGCTCGCAGGTTCGATCGCGGCGAGATCCTTGACGTCGCTGTTGGTCTTGCTGCGCAGGAACGCGTTCTCCAGGGTCGCTACCACCGGTGTCGCAACCGAGACCCCCGGGACCGTCAGTGCCGCCGCGTATCCCGCGGGGTGGCTCCGCCGGCTCAGCGGGCTCGGTGTGACTCGCAGATTCGACCCGACCGTGAACTTGGAGTCGGCAGCCTTGGCGGCGTCGTAGGTGCCCCCGAACACCTGCAGGCCCATCCCGAAGGCGATCACGAGGCCGACGCCTGCGATCCCGGTGACCAGCCCTCGCGAGCGCCGGCTGAGGCTGCGCGCAAGGATCCCCCGGACCGTGGGTCCGAAGCGGGGCGGGGCCGTGACCGGAAGGCGCGTGGCGACCCCTTCGAAGGCCCGCACGGAGAGCAGGGTCCCCGCGAACCAAGCCGTTAATGGCAACAGCAGCAGGTAGGAGGCCAGCGAGGTTGCTTGGCCGGTGGAGACCGATCCGAGCGGCGCGTCGAATACGCCTGCCCTCAGCGCGATCACAGCGGCACCCGCGGCGAGAACGACGGCGCCGTAATCCAGTCTCATCCGCCGCCACGCGGGCCGGCGCTCGACCGCCATCTCGCGTCGCTCGCCGCTGACCTCGCCGCTCAATGCTCGATGACCGGGGATGTAGAGGGCGAGGCCCGTCGTCAGGATCCCCGAGCCGACCGCCACCAGCGCTGATAGCAGGAGCTTGGCGGGGCTCGCCTCGAGCAGCAACGACGGCCCGAGGATCACCGCCACCGAGGCGAAGCCGGTGGCCGCTCCGAGCACTGACCCGACGCCGGCCACCGCTGCGGTCCGGTAGGCAAGGATCCGCAACAGATGGCCGCGATGCGCC
>JBBRHQ010000361.1:0-1574 GCA_038222365.1 Solirubrobacterales bacterium | reverse complement strand
TGCCGGTGCCCGACCCCTCGCCGCGCCCGATCCGCTTGCGGGACCGGCGGGATCCGGGCTTCGGCTTGATGTTGTGCAGCCCGATCTCCGCGGAGCGCGGTGTCTCGGCCATCAGGAGCCTTCCCCGACCTCGACCAGATGCTCGACCACCCGCAGCTGTCCCCGCAACTGCGGGGAGTCGGGTCGCTCGACCCGGGAGCCGGGCTTGCGCAGCCCCAGCGCTCGCAGGGTCGCCCGCTGCTTGGGCTTGGTGCCCGCCGAGGAACGGACCTGGGTGATCGCCACGGTGCTCACGAGCTCTCGGCATCAGGCTCGGGGGATTCCTCCTCGGTGGCGGTCTCGGCAGCCACCGCCACGGGCTCGGACGCCGCTGGCTCCTCGGTCGCCTCGGCGGGCTCGGCGGCGGCAGAGGGCTTCTCGGCCTCCCGCTTGACGCGCTCGGCCTTCTCGGCGTCGAGCCCGAGCACCTGGCCGACGCTCAGCCCTCGCAGCTCGGCGACCTCCTCGGGCCGGCGCAGCCGCATCAGGCCATCCATCGTCGCCTTCACCAGGTTGATCGGGTTCTGGGTGCCGATGCTCTTGGTGAGAACGTCGCGGACCCCGCCCAGCTCGAGCACCGCCCGCACACCGCCGCCGGCGATCACGCCGGTACCGGGGCTGGCCGGGCGCAGGACGACGTGCCCGGCGCCGTAGCGGCCGATGATCTTGTGGGTGAGCGTCTGTCCGTACTTGGGCACCCTGATCAGGTTCTTGCGGGCGTTCTCGACCGCCTTCTGGATCGCCAGCGGGACCTCGCGGGCCTTGCCGTAGCCGATCCCGACCACCGAATCCTCGTCGCCGACGGCGACCAGCGCGGTGAACGAGAAGCGGCGCCCGCCCTTGACCACCTTGGCGACGCGGTTGATCTCGATCACCCGCTCCTGCAGGTCGAGGCCCTTGGGGCTGACCATCTCGATCTTTCCTGTGCTCAATCCCTTCATGGCAAGCGGCTCACGGTAGCGGAATCGACGATTCCGACTCGCTCCTTCAGAGCTTCAACCCCCGTTCCCTGGCTCCCTCGGCGAGCGCCTTGACGCGACCGTGGTAGCGATAGCCCCCGCGATCGAATACGCATGTATCAACGCCGGCCTGTTTCGCCCTCTCGGCCAACAGCTCCCCGGCGCGCTTCGCCTGCTCGCCAGGCTTCAGCTCGCGAAGCTCTGACTCGGTCCAGTTGACCGCTGCCAGGGTGTGGCCCTCGCGGTCGTCGATCAGCTGGGCGAAGACGCCCCGGTTGGAGCGATACACGGAGAGGCGCGGACGCTCGGCCGTTCCCGAGATCTTCGCCCGGACCCGGCGTCGGCGCCGCAGCCGCCTCTGCTGCTTGGTGAGGACGGTCATGCGCGCTTGCCCACCTTGCGGGTCACGTGCTCGCCGCGGTAGCGGATCCCCTTCCCCTTGTAGGGCTCCGGGGGGCGCCGCTTGCGAATGTCGGCGGCGACCTGACCGACCAGTTGCTTGTCGATCCCGCGGACGATCACCTCGGTCGGTGCCGGCACCTCGAACTCGACCCCCTCGGGCGCGTCGACCAGCAC
>JBBRHQ010000360.1:0-1611 GCA_038222365.1 Solirubrobacterales bacterium | reverse complement strand
GTAGCCGGGAATTTCGCGCCAGGCGCCGACCAGCCCCCGCTCGCCCCCGCCCGCGGCCCGGGCCCGCGCCGCGGCGGGGTCGACGCCGCCCCTCACCGTGCTGCCCGTCCGCACCAACTTCACCGCGAAGCCGTCGCGCTGCAGCAGCTTGACCGCCAGATAGAGGCTCAGCATGTCGTGCTGGTTGGCGTAGTGGGTGGTGCCGTTGTAGACAAGGACGAAGTCGTCCCCGGAGAGGCCGAGCTGCTCCCTGGTCAGCGCCGGCTTGAGGTCGGGTCGGAAGCGCTCGATGTCGGTTCCGGGGCGAACGACCCGGTGGGGCCGGCCCGCCGGATTGAACTCGTTCAGCTCCTCGGTGACCACAGTCACGCCGGCCGCGCCACGGACGAAGTCGCGATAACGCGAAGGATGGATGAGGTCGGGCTCGGCCAGCTCGTCCTGGATCTGTAGGGGCAGCCGCCTCAGCTCCTCGATCGGCCGCTCCAGCGCCGTGCCGAGCAACAGCTCCTCGTTGTCCTCGAGGTGGACGACGTAGGGGACGCCGAGCTCCTCGATGAACGGGGCCGCCTGCTCGCGGACGATCTCACGCGGCGTCCAGGCGCAGAGCAGCGACTCGTCCGGTCGCCGCCGCCAATCCTTGAGCTTCTGCGGGAGGCGATCGTGCCCGATGCACTCGAACTGCGGCTCGCCGACGGCCGCGGCCAGCCGCTCGGGCTCACCGTCGCAGGCGAGGGTGACCTCCCAGCCGAGCCGGCTCAGGTGCTCGCCGAAGTGGAAGGCCTGGATCCCGCTGTTGGAGTCGAACCGGGCAAAGCTGAGGAAGAGCAGACGCATCAGGCCGGCACCGGCTCGAAGTTGGCCCGCTGCCGCATAAAGCCGCGGTTATAGAAGGGATCGCCGTCGAGCAGCTCGTCGTAGAAGAGGTCGACGAACAGGGCTCGGTCGACCACGTCGAGGCTGGCGCGCTCGACGGCGGGAGGGCGGTGCGAGACCACGGTTGGAGACGGTGTGTAGATCGGCATCCTCCCCTCGCGAATAGAGCGCTGGCAAAGGTCGTAGTCTTCGAAGCCGCTGCGGTAGGACTCCTCGAAGCCGCCCAGCGCTTCGAACAGATCGCCGTCGATCATCATGCACTCGCCGCTGAGCGCCGAGACCTCGCGGGGGCAGGCGAGTGCTCCGTAATGACCGTCGCCGCGAGGATCGATGCCCTCCATTGCCGCCATCACCGGTTGGTCGAGGCCGATCACGCGCCCCGCCTCCGCGACCCTGCCGTCGGGGCGTGCGATCAGCGGTCCTACGGGCCCGGCCCCGGGCATGCTGGCCAGCAGGGCGAGCCGCCCGACCGAGTCGTCCCCGGGTGTCTCGATGCCGTCGGAGACGAACAGCAGCAGCTCGCCACTGGCCTGGCTCGCGCCAAGGTTGTAGGTCCGGGCGCGGTGGAGGGACCCGTGGTCTGAAACGATGCTGACCGGCGGCGCCTCCCAGTCGGGCTCGGCGACGAGGCGGGTGCGGTGAGGGATGGCGGGATGTGGCTCGGCACGGGCCGGTATGCCCCGGCGTCTCAGGTGCGCGCTCACCGCGGCCGCCTGCAACCCTCCGATTCCGGGCTTC
>JBBRHQ010000359.1:0-1624 GCA_038222365.1 Solirubrobacterales bacterium | reverse complement strand
GGGACGCGGTCGACATCGAGACCGATGACGACCTGCTCGTGTGCTATGCGCACCGCATTCCGGTGCTCGCCGTCGACAGCGCCGATCGGCTCGAGCTGATCATCACCCGCCCCGACCTCGAGGCGGTCCTGGGCCGATGATCCCGGCGGTCCTGCGACGGCGGCGCGGGAGCCTGCTCTGGCTGATCGGGATCGTCATGCTGGGGGTCCTGCTCGGCGTGCTTGCCACGATCCCGCTGCTGCGCGGCGAACCCGACGGGCGCATCGGCTCCTTGGTCGGCCAGCCAGCCCCCAAGCTGAACGCCGAGGACCTCGACGGCCGAAGCTGGTCGCTGACCGATGCGGACGGGCGCCTGGTGTGGGTCAACTTCTGGGCCACGAGCTGCGAGCCATGCCGCACGGAGATGCCGGCCATGCAGCGCCTGGCCGAGGCGTACCCGGACGAGCTCCTCATCCTGGGCGTCGACTGGGGCGAGGGGCGCGACGCCGTCACTGACTTCGTCGACCGCTACGGGGTCGACTACCCGATCCTGCTCGACCCGACGCTCGAGACCTTCTACCGCTGGGCCGGGACCGATGGGCTGCCGCGGCACTACTTCATCGGTCCCGAGGGAACGGTCCTGCGCGAGGTGATCGGCCCGCTCGATCCGGCGCGGATGGTGGCCATCCTCGAAGAGCTGCTGGCCGCCAGCTGAGGACCGCGGCGTATATACGTATATACTCCGCCGGCTCCACCGCCATCAGCCCTCGACGACGACCGTCCCGTTCATGTCGGGGTGGATGTCACAGGCGAAGAAGTACTCGCCCGCATCCTGGGCCGGAACCTCGACCTCGAGGGTCTCGCCCTGGTTGATGGGGTCGCTGTTTGCGATCTCTGCTCCACCTTCCTCGCTATAGACCGCCACGTTGTGCGGCGCACTGTCGTTGTTGGTGAAGCGGATGGTGAACGGTTCGCCGGCGGGTGCCTCGATGACGCTCGCGTCGAATTCGAGGTTGGCGGCGCTGAGCTCGACGACACCGTCGACCACGGCAACGGTGCCGCCGCCGGCGTTGTCGCTGCCGTCGCCGCCCGAGTCAGCAGGCGTGCTGCACGCAGCAAGCAGCGCGAACGCGGCGATCACAAGGGAGAACGCGCCGCCGCGGCGCAGCAGGGAACGAAGGGAAGTCACGGAGATTGGCGTCCTTTCGAAGGGAACGTCGGGCCGATGTGGCACCGACCATTCTAGGCGGGATCTCAGGAGGTCGCCCGGAAACCGCCGATCTCGGTCGCCTCGATGCGGACCGGCATCGGGCCTGGGTCGTGGGTGAAATAGCACCACCAACCCTCCGCGGCGGCGCGCGGCACGAGCTCGTTGCGGATCTCGACGGCGTCGATCGGATAGTCGTCGTACGCGCTCGTCCAGCGCACCGGAACCTGCCACCGAGTGGGGATCAGGTCGCCCCAGAAGACGGCCCGATCGGTCGGATCGCCGGCTCGCCCGCCCGGACGGTCAACCCCGATCAGGACGGCCTGCGATCCCCGCGTGTGCCCGCCGGTGCACAGCACCCGCACGCCCTCGACCAGCTCCACCTCGCCGTTCACCTCGGCCAGCTGCCCGGCGGCGCGGACCGCATCGAGCTGCTCG
>JBBRHQ010000358.1:0-1627 GCA_038222365.1 Solirubrobacterales bacterium | reverse complement strand
GAGTCGAGCGCCGCAGGCTACGGGAGGAACTGGCGGGGGTTGACGGCGGTGCCGTTGACCCGGGTCTCGAAGTGGAGGTGCGGGCCGGTGGACCGGCCGGTCGAGCCTTCGAGACCGAGCAGGGTCCCCGCGCCGACGTCCTGGCCGACCGACGCGATGACCTGGCTCATGTGGGCGTAGGCCGTGGTGAACCCGTCGCCGTGCGAGACGATGACCAGGTTGCCGTAGCCGCCGTTGTTCCAGCCGGCCGAGATGACCGTGCCGCCCTTGGCGGCGTAGATCGGCGTGCCTTCGGGAGCGAAGATGTCCATGCCGGCGTGACCGCTGTGGAACTCCTGGCTGACCCGACCGGCGATGGGCCAGATCATGCCCGCCGACGAGGCCGGCTTGGTGACGGTCGTGGGGGCAGCCGGGGTGCCGCTGCCCGAACCGGAACCCGAACCGGAGTTCGACGAGCTGCTGGGGGTGCCGGATGCGGCGGGAGCAGCGGCGAGCTGGCGGGCTCGGGCGGCGTCGGCGGCGGCCTGCTCCTGGGCCTTGCGGGCGGCTTCCTCGCGTGCCCGCTGCTCGGCCTCCGCCTTGGCGATGATGGAGCTGAGCTCGTCCTCTTCGCCGCTGAGCTGGTTGTGGTTGTCCTGCATGCCCGCGATGCGGGTGTCCCACTCGGCCTTGACGCGAGCCTGCTCGGCGCGGGCGACCTGGAGCTCGTCCAGGCTGGCCTGCTCCCGGATCCGCTCGGCATCGGCTTCGGCTCGGGCGGCCTCGGACTCGCGCTGCAGGTCGGCCAGGCGGACCCGGGTGGCCCGGATCTCGTCGACGGTGTCGCGGCTGTTCCCGCCGGCGGCATCGGCGAGCACCCGGCGGTTCTCCGCCTCGTCGAAGTCGTTCGACTCGAGGTACTTGGCGGCGTCGATCCGACCGTTGGGGTTCACGTAGCGCTCGACCGCCTGGTCGCGCAGCTTGGTGTTGAGCTCGTCGACCTCGGCCTGGCTCAGGTCGATCTCGGTCTGCAGCTCGGCGATGCGGAGCTCGGCGTCGGCCACGGCGGTGCGGGCGTCGGTGACGATCGCTTCCTGGGAGTAGACGTTGGCGTCGATGGTGTTGAGTGCGGCGGCCAGCTCGGCATCGGTTGCCTTGGCGGTGTCGATCTCGGCGGCGAGGGCTGCCTTCTGGCGCCGGATCTCTTCGCGCTGGGTCCGAGCCTGGGACGGGTCGGTCTGCGTCGGTGCCGCGCCGGCGGCAGGGGCGAAGGCGAACAGGGCAACCACCACGAGCATCAACCAGGCCGGTGCCCGATCGAGGGACCGGGGCGCGTCGGCGGGACGCGGGCGGTGGGGGATGAGCGAGCGGGGAGAAGAGGCCATAGGTATGGGGGACTTCGCCGGCCCGTCATTGGACCGCAAGAAACGAAACGAATGCGAGCAGCAGCGTAACACAACCGCAACGTCCTGCAACCGTTCGCGTGACATCGCCCCCGGGCGGGTGGTGCCGGGACCCGCGCGGCCTCTACGCGCTTCCCGGCTCACAACCTCCTACCCGGGCGGGACCGCGCCATGCGCCGTCGTCCGCCGCCGACTACCGCGACGGGTCTCGAGAAATCTCTCGAGCCGGATGGATGGGCCGTATC
>JBBRHQ010000357.1:0-1632 GCA_038222365.1 Solirubrobacterales bacterium | reverse complement strand
AAGGTCTCGAATCCCTCACCGGCCCAGCGCTGCGCCTGCGCGGCGAGCGCCGCCGGCTCCCCCACGGTCAGGGTCGCGTTGCAGCGCACCGGCTCGACGCTCTCGGCGCCGAGCTCCCTCCAGGCCGGCACCGCGGCCCTCCTGGCGCGGAGGTCGAGCAGCGCCGTCTCCACGGCGCAGCGGGCGGGAGGGGAGAGGCTCTCCGCGCCGGCCCCCGGATCCCATCGCCGCAGCTCCGCCACGACGCTCTGGAGCCCGGCGCCGCCACGCAGCGACAGCGGCACCGCCTCGCCAAGCCCCTCGGTGCCGTCGTGATCGCGAACCCGCAGCAACACAATCTCTCGCCGCTCGAGCCGGCCCCGAGCGGTGACGTAGGGCTCGGCGAACGGCAGCGAGTAGGGGATCACCTCGATCGCGGCGAGCTCCATCGTCTCAGGCGGCGATCAGCAGGCCCGCGGAGAGCAGCAGGCTGAACGCCCCGAGCAGGGCGCCGGTGCCGGCGAGGGCGCCATTCAGCGCCGGGCCGTCGGTCCGCTCCAGCACCGCCCGCGCCGGCTTCGCCGCCAGCGGCGCCGAGAGCAGCGCCAGGGCGCCCCACCAGGGTCCCGAGTTGGCAGCGAGGGTCACCACCAGGACGGCGAAGGCGCCGCCCAGCAAAGCGAGGTAGAGCCGCCGGGTGCGCCCGCGCCCCAGCCGCACCGCCAGGGTGTTCTTGCCGGCGCGGCGGTCGGTCTCGAGGTCGCGGACGTTGTTGACCACGAGGATCGCCGTGGAGAGGAAGCCGACCGCTATGGAGAGGCCGATCGGGAGCAGGGCCAACTTTTCGAGCTGGACGTAGTAGGAGCCGTTGACGGCGACCAGGCCGAAGAAGAGGAAGACAAAGAGCTCGCCGAGGCCGGCGTAGCCGTAGGGCCGCGGCCCGCCGGTGTAGAGGACGCCGGCGGCGATCGAGAGGACGCCGACCGCGAGGATCACCGGACCGGCGAGGACGGCGAGGTAGACGCCGCAGGCGACAGCGACGGCGAAGGCGACCCAGGTGGCGGTCAGGACCCGGCGCGGTGCGACCAGGCCGGAGGAGGTCACCCGGACCGGGCCGAGGCGGTCGGCGGTGTCGGCGCCGCGCTTGGCGTCTGAATAGTCGTTGGCGAGGTTGGTGCCAATCTGGATGAAGACGCTGCCGATCAGCGCCGCGATGAAGCCGCCGACCCGGGGCAGCTCCCCGGCCCGCTCGATCGCCGCCGCGGTCCCGACCAGCACCGGCGCCACCGCCGCCGGCAGGGTACGCGGCCGGGCGGCCATCAGCCAGATCTTCACGCGCGATACGTCCTCGGCTGCGCGTCCGGTCGTGTCGAGGCCGCGGGCACTACGGACGCTTCGGGTACTTCGAGAAGTCCGGGGCGCGCCCCTGCTGGTAGGCGTTGCGGCCCTCCTGGCCCTCCTCGCTCATGTAGAAGAGCAGGGTGGCGTCGTGGGAGAGCTGCTGGAGCCCGGTGAGGCCGTCCTCCTCGGCGTTGAAGCTGGCCTTCAGCAGCCGCAGCGAAAGCGGCGAGAGGTGGGCCATCTCGCGGCACCAGGCGACGGTCTCGCGCTCCAGGTCGGCGAGCGGGACGACCGTGTTGACCAGGCCCATCT
>JBBRHQ010000356.1:0-1634 GCA_038222365.1 Solirubrobacterales bacterium | reverse complement strand
AGCTCGCGGAGCTCGGCTCGCGCTTCAAGCGGCTCGACAAGCGAGTCCTCCACAACGCGATCCGGCTGCTGACCGGCAGCGCGGCGGACTTCCTCGACGACTACTTCGAGTCCGATCTGCTGAAGGGTTACCTCGCCTCCTCGGGGATCATCGGGACGAAGGTGGGTCCGCGCTCGCAGGGCTCCGGGCTCGTGCTGCTCTTCCACTCGCTCGGTGAGCACGACGGCGAGTTCGGCTCGTGGGCGTTCCACAAGAAGGGCAACGGCGGGTTCACCCAGGTCCTCCAGCGCGCGGCCGAGGCATTCGGGGCGGAGATCATCCTCGAGTCCCCGGTCGATTCGGTCATCACGAAGAACGGCCGGGCGACCGGCGTGGCCCTGTCGGACGGGACCGAGTACTACGCGGACACGGTGGTCAGCGCGCTCGATCCGCGCCGGACCTTCCTCGAGCTCGTCAACCCGCGCGAGCTGCCCGACGACCTCGTCGAGAACATCCAGCGCTTCCGGTTCCAGGGCACGT
Organism: Solirubrobacterales bacterium; assembly: GCA_038222365.1. Taxonomy (GTDB): domain Bacteria; phylum Actinomycetota; class Thermoleophilia; order Solirubrobacterales; family 70-9; genus JBBRHQ01. Next base: position 1,115 of record JBBRHQ010000356.1, on the reverse strand, counting down.
CATCGAAGGTGAACTTCGCGCTCGATGGACTGCCCAAATACCCACCCCTCGGCGACCGCGGCGACCAGTTCCGGGGCTTCACCAACCTGGGCCCGTCGATGGACTACCTCGAGCGCGCCTTCGACGAGGCGAAGTACGGCTGGTACAGCACGAACCCGTACATCGACATGGCCATCCAGTCGACGATCGATGCCGACATGGCCCCTCCCGGCAAGCACGTGATGTCGTGCTTCATCCAGTACACGCCGTACACGCTGCGCGAGAGCGACTGGGACGCCGAAAAGGAGAACCTCGGCGATACGGTCCAGCGCACGATCGAGAGCTTCTTCCCGGGCTTCTCGGATCTGGTGCTCCAGCGCGAGGTCGTCACGCCGCTGCACATCGAGCGGACCGTGGGCCTGAGCGAGGGCAACATCTTCGCCGGGGAGTTCCTCGCCCCGCAGATGTTCTTCTTCCGCCCGGCCCCGGGCTGGTCGCAGTACCGGACGCCGATCGACGGCTACTACCAGTGCGGCTCGGGCACCCACCCGGGCGGCTGCGTCAGTGGCGCCCCGGGCAAGCTCGCGGCCGGCGAGATCCTCAAGGACCGCGCCCGGGTCTGACGGGTCCCGGACGCACGACGACGGGGCCGGCGGACGGACCACCGGCCCCGTCGTGCCTCCCCATGGTCACTGCTTGACGAGATCCCCCGTGGCGTCGAAAACGAACCAGTTGCCGCCCACGCCCTGGCCCTTCGTGTCGCCGGCGGCGCGATCGCTGGCGAAATAGTAGAGCGGCCAGCCGTTGTACAGGAGCTGCTTGCCACCGTCGGTCCGATCGGCGGTCGTGAGCAGGCTCGCATCGAGACCCGCCCCGGCCTGGACGGCCGCGGCATCGTCGGCGAGGACCGGCGGCCACGCGGCGGCGCAGCCCTCGTAGCAGGTCGGTGTGCCACCGTCATCGGGCGTGAAGCCGTACAGCGTGACCCCGGCATCGTCGACGAGGATCTGCCCGAGGTCACTGTCCGCGAGGGCGATCCCGAAGTCGCCGCTCGGCGGGCTGCTCGGCTCGACGGCGGCCGTCGGAACCGGTGTCGATCCCGAGCCGCCACTCGCACATCCGGCCACGATGGCCAT
>JBBRHQ010000355.1:0-1653 GCA_038222365.1 Solirubrobacterales bacterium | reverse complement strand
CAATACAGATCGCGATGATTCGGGGCCGCGCACCTCGACCGCGACCTCGCGCGCCAGCTCGAGCATGTCGCGATGCAGCAGAAAGAAGCCCGAAAGCCGCAGCACCCGGATGATCCGCAGCTCCTCCTCCAATCGCGCTCTCGCTTCGTCCTTGCGGCGTGTGTAGCGGCGCTCGAGCAGCTCCCGGCACAGCTCGGCGAGCCGTCGGTCAGCGCCGGGATCCTCGGCCCCGGGATAGCGGTAGCCGAGCTCGCTGGTGAGGTCGAAGCTCAACATCTCCGCGATCTCGGAGCTCTCGCGCACCGCCTTCGGATGCTCGCGGAAGCGCACCGCCATCGCCTTCGCCGGGGCGAGTGCCGCGACCGAGTTGCCGCGCCGGGCCGGCTCCGATGCCTCCAGGGTCGCCCCCAGCCGGACCGCGACGAAGGCGTCCTGGAGATGGGCGCGGCGCCGGTCGTGGCAGTGGACGTCGCCGGTAGCCACACAGGGCACCCCGATCCTCTCCGCCAGCTCCGTGAGCCAGCGGTTGCGGGCCAGGTCCCGGCGCCAGTAGGGACGTTGAAGCTCGACCCTGAACCGCTCGCCCCCGAACGCCGCCCGCAGCCGCCACGCCAGCCTCTCTGCCTCGCCGAGCTTCCCGCGCTCCCAACGCCCCGCCAGTGCTCCCTCGCCGGCGCATCCCGAGAGGCACACGAGCCCTTCCGAGTGGCGCTCGACCTCCTCCAGCGCGACGCTCGGCCGCCCGGCCGCCCGCTGAGCTCCTTCTCTGGTTCCCTTGTGGGACTGGGTGAGCAGTCGACACAGGTTGCGGTAGCCAGTCGAACTCTCGACAAGGAGAGTGAGATGGAAGGCCTCTTCCGCGGGTGGTGTGCGGGGGGCGGTTCCCGCTCCGCGCGGACCGTGGAGCACGGGCGGGAAGCGGCCCCCGTGCGACAGGACCCGCGGCCGAGCGGTTTCGGTCACTGTCACCTCCGCCCCCGTGATCGGCTGGATACCAAACCCCTTGCAGGCCTGAGCAAACTCCATCGAGCCCCAGAGGCCGTCGTGATCGGTCAGGGCAAGGGCGGGATAGCCAAGGTTGGCTGCAGTTGCCGCCAGCTCCGATGGATCCGAGGTCCCGTCGAGGAACGAGAAGGCCGAGTGGCAGTGAAGCTCGACGTAGGGAGGGGGCGAGCCGCTCATCAGGCGCGCTGCGCAAACCAGGAGGCCGAGTCCTCGGCCTCGAACACGACCACGTCCCGTCCGTCGGCGAGGACCAGCTCGAAATAGCGGCGCCGCAGCGGACGCTCGGTCCACCAGCGGTCCTCGACCAGCCATTCCTCGCGAACCGACTCGACCGCGACCGACTCGACCGCGACCGGGACGCCGTCGGCGCCGGTTCTGACTTCGGCCCGGTGGGGCGCGTAGAGTCGTTGCGGCGGCGGGTTCACCGGTCTTCTTCAGAGGCCGAGGGGGGGAGGAAGGGAGTGAGCAGCGCCCGGCGCTCGGGAATCCGCGAGTTCGGATCAACTTCCAGCACCCGCAGCAGCGCCTCAGGGCCGGCCGCCGCCCGCACCTGGCGCACCGCCTCACCGAGCCGAGCTCGCCGCCGCTGCGCCTCGCGCCGGGCAAGCTCCATCTGCTCGCCGGTCGGCGGCCCAAGCGCGGTGACCT
>JBBRHQ010000354.1:0-1660 GCA_038222365.1 Solirubrobacterales bacterium | reverse complement strand
TGCGGTGCATCACTGCACCGGCGTGCCGCGCGGCAAGCGTTTGGGTCTGGGTTGTTGCGATCGGCAGATCCTTGACCCAGTAGTAGATCGTCGTTCTGGATAGAGCCAGGCGCTCCGCCAGCTCGTCGATCGTCAGCTGCTTCTTGACCCGCATCTCGCGGGCCTTTTCCCGGATGTAGGCTGGATGACTCACGCGAACGTATGTTCGCATAGCAATCGGACAGTATTTCCGGGTAGCTTTCGCGGCGATGGCCGACGTCCGCCCCTTCCCGGCGCTCCACTACAACCTCGAGACCGTCGGCTCACTGGGCGATGTAACCGCTCCGCCCTACGACGTGATCGACGCCGGGGAGCGGGCAGAGCTGCTGGCGCGATCGCCGTTCAACGTGGTCGAGGTCGACCTGCCCCAGACCGGGCAGGGCGGTGACCCCTACGAGCACGCCGCGGAGACGATCGAGGAGTGGACGCTGCAGAGGGTCCTCACCCAGGACCGCGAGCCCTCACTCTGGGCGCTGACCCAGGACTACACCGCCCCCGACGGAGCATCCCACTCCCGCCACGGGATCCTCGCCCGGGTCGGGGTCGAGGACTACGGCTCGGGTCGGATCCGCCCCCACGAGCGGACCCAGCCGGGGCCGAAGCTCGACCGGCTCAACCTGACCCGGGCCACCCACTTCAACCTCTCGCCGATCTTCTCGCTCTCCAGCGCCGACGCATGGCCGCTGATCGAGCCGGCCACCCGCGGTGCGCCCTGGGGCGAGGTTCGCGATGACGACGGCACCGTCCACCGGGTCTGGCGGGTCACCGACCCAGAGATCCACGTGGCGGTCGCAGCCCGCCTCGCCGAAGCCGAGTTGCTGATCGCCGACGGCCACCACCGCTACGAGACCGCCCGCACCTTCAGCGAGGAGGTGGGCGGCGAGGGGCCGCACAACTACACGCTGATGGCGCTGACCGGGCTCGACGATCCCGGTCTCACCGTCTTCCCCACCCACCGGCTGATCTCCGGGCTGGACGACGACCCGGAGCGCCAGCAGCGCCTCGGCAACGGCCTGCGCGAGTTGTTCGAGGCGGAGGAGGTCTCGGTCGAGGGGCTCGATCCCGCCGGCGAGGCGGGGATCGGAGTCTTCGACTCCTATGACTCCCACCATCGCCGCGCTTTCCGGCTGCGGCTCAAGGACACCGCCGAGCTCGACCGGCTCCTCCCCGGCAAGCCCGATGCCTACCGCCATCTCGACGCGGTGATCCTCGAGGCCCTGGTGCTGAAGGGGATCCTGGGGATGACCGAGGAGGACATCGCGGCGAAGCGGGGGATCGGCTACGCGAAGAGCGTCCCCGACTCGCTGGCCGCCCTCGAGGACGGCGGCTATGACGTCTCCTTCATCCTCCGCCCCACCCCGGTCGAGCAGGTCCGCGAGGTCGCCGGCTCGGGCGAGACGATGCCGCCGAAGTCCACCTACTTCTTCCCGAAGCTCCTCTCCGGGCTGGTCTTCAACCCGCTCGACTGAGGCCGCCGGGCCGCGGGGCCGGGAAGCCCGCCACGAGCCGCGAATAGGATGGGCTCGTGGTGAAGATCTACACCCGCAAGGGCGACGACGGGACGACCTCGCTCTGGTACGGCGGCCGGGTGCCGAAGTCAGACGGCCGCACCGAGGCCTAC
>JBBRHQ010000353.1:0-1682 GCA_038222365.1 Solirubrobacterales bacterium | reverse complement strand
GCTGCTGGTCTGGATCTGGATCACCAACGTCGCGATCCTGCTCGGCCACGAGCTGAACGCTGAGCGCGAGCGAAGCGCCGAGATTGCCGAAGGGGTGCCGCAGGCGGAGAAGGAGATCCAGCTCGAGCCGCGCGAGGAGCCGGGCACCGGCGAGGAGTCGTAGGCTTGTCGTAGCTGTGCAGGCAAAGCTCTACTCGATCTCGGTTTCTCACCCGGCTCGCGCCGCCGGGCTGATGCTGCGCCACAAGGGCATCGACGCCGAGATCGTCGACATGCCGCCGGGCGCCCAACAGATCTACATGCGGGCCCGCGGCTTCGATGCCGGGACGGTGCCGGCCCTCGAGATCGACGGCCACAAGGTGCAGGGTTCGCTGGAGATTGCTCGGGAGCTGGAGCGGCTAATCCCGGATCCACCCCTCTACCCGGCCGACCCTGAGGACAGGGCGGCGGTGGAGGAGGCGGAGCTTTGGGGTGAGACGGTGCTGCAGCCCATTCCGCGCAACATCTTCCGATGGGCGGTGTCGGGAGACGGCGAGCTGCGCCGCGCCCTGGCAGACGCGGTCGGGATCCCGCAGCCGGCGATCGCGGCGACGGCGATGAAGCCGCTCGCCTGGTACTACTCGCGCCTGGTCTCGGGGAGCACTGAGGAGTCGATCAAGGCACAGCTGCGGGCACTACCCGGGCACATCGACCATGTCGATGCCCTGATCACCGAAGGTGTGATCGGCGGCGAGCAGCTCAGCGCCGCCGACTTTCAGATCGCCACCACCCTTCGGGTGCTTCTGAACTTCCCGCAGCTGCGCGCACTCGTCGATGGGAGGCCTGCCGGCGAGCTTGCGATGCGCGTGGCCCCCGACTTTGGACGCCCGATGCCGCTGAAGCTGCCCGACGCCTGGCTGCCGGAAACAGCCATGGCCGGCGTCAGTTCATAGACGGGTCCTCGGGCATGCGCGCGAGTAGCGCGTACTCGCCGCCGCCGCGGCCGAGCAAGAAGGACCAGAGGTCGCCGTCGCGGAATGGGTCCTCGGCCGCGGCGGGCTCGACGATCCAAGCGTCCTGTTCGATCTCGCCCTCGAGCTGTCCCGGTCCCCAGCCCGAGTGACCCGCGTAGACGCGCAGCTCGCGCACCTGGTCGCCGGGATCGTCGGGATCGATCACGCCGAGGTCGCCGACCACCAGCCCGGCGGCGGCGGCCGTGTCGTCGAAGCGGCCGATCGCCACCGCGGTGTCGGGTGCCACGGGCCCACCGATCCAGACGACTTCCTCGGCGTCGGCATACGGGGCCAGCGACGGAACGACCTCCGCGACCGCGGCGTCGGAGGGCCTGTTGAGGACGACGCCGAAGGCCCCTTCGTCATTGTGCTCGACCATCAGGACAACGGTGCGGCGGAAGAAGTCGTGCAGGCTGGGGGCGGCGATCAGAAGCTGGCCTGTGAGCGATTCGTCCACGCCCGTCATTCTGACCCAACGCGAGTCAGGGCCGCAGAACGATCTTCAATGCCTCGCGGCGGTCGTAGATCTCGTAGGCCTCGGGTGCGTCGTCGAGCCCCATGTGGTGGGTGACCAGGGGCGCCGGGTCGAGCTCGCCGCTTTCGAGCTTCTCGAGCACCGGGTCGAGGTGGCCGATCACGTTCGCCTGGCCGGTCTTCAGGGTCAGCCCCTTGATCCAGACGATCCCCATG
>JBBRHQ010000352.1:0-1719 GCA_038222365.1 Solirubrobacterales bacterium | reverse complement strand
TTCGCGACGCTGCTGCTGACCGCGATCTCGGCGGCATTGCTGATCGCCCCCACCGCCTATCACCGCCTCACCTTCCGCTTCCAGCAGAAGGAGCGCCTCGTCCTCCTCGCCAACCGCTTCGCGATCGCCGGCCTGGGCTCGCTGGCGCTGGCGATGACCGGCGCGGTGACCCTGGTCACCGACGTCCTCTACGGCCCGATCGCCACCGCCGTCACCGGCATCGGGGCCCTGCTTATGTTCGCGGCCCTCTGGTACCTGCTGCCGCTGCGCCGCCGCCTCATCCTCAGCAGAAGGAATCTCTAGCTAGGGGGCTGAGACCCCTCCGCCCGGGGTGAAGCCTCCGCCGACCGAGGGTGGCGGAGCCGGCGGGGCAGACGTGCCCGGCGCCGACGGGCTCGTCTGGCCCTGGCTGCCGGGCTCGGTTGAGTCCTTCTGCTTGGTGTAGCCGTCCGGCTTCCCGCTCGGGGCGCTCGGAGTCGTCGAGGGCACCTCCGAGGCGGATCGGGTGTTGGTGCTGTGCAGGGCATGCAGGGTCGGGGTGTCGGTCGGGACCGCGAAGTCGGGGCACTCGCCGCCCTGGGCGGCGGACATGAAGGACTGCCAGATCGGGCCGGCGGTTGGCCCGCCGAAGCCGGTGGGGTCGCGGGACTCCGGGTGTCCGACCCAGACCGCGGTCGAGTAGAGCGGCGTGTAACCCGCGAACCAGGCGTCCGAGAGGCCCTCCGACGTCCCCGTCTTGCCCGCCTCCCCGCCGCACCCGATCGAGGTGTAGCCGGCACCGGTCCCCTGGGTGATCACCCCCTCGAGCAGCTTGGTCACGTCGTAGGCCTCGCCCTCGGTCAGCACCCGGTTGCCGGAATCGGGGTCGGTCTTCTCGACCTTGCCGCCGGGGAACTCGACCCTGCTGACCGCCGTCGGCTCATGATGGATCCCCCCGGAGGCGAGGGTCCCGTAGGCGCTCGCCATCTCCAGCGGCGTCACCCCGACGCGGAGCCCGCCGATCGCCTCGGCCGGCAGCGAGTCGAGCGGGGAGGTGATCCCCATCTGGTGGGCGGTCCGGGTGACGTTCTCGGGGCCCACGTCGAGGTCGAGCTGGGCGAAGATCGCGTTGACCGAGTCCCAGGTGGCCTCGGAGAGCGGCATCACGCCGCCCCCCGGCTCGGCGTTGTTGACCGTCCAGGTGCTGCCGCCCGGTGTGATCAGCGTCTTCGGCGAGGTGCCGTCATAGTAGGTGCTGTATGGGTCGACACCCTGCTTGATCGCGGTCGTCAGCACGAAGGTCTTAAAAGACGAGCCGGGTTGACGGTGTGCCTGGAAGGCGTAGTTGAATTGGTTCTCAGCGGAGTACTCGCCCTGGCTCGAGGCGAGCGCGACGATCTCGCCGTTGCGCGGGTTGACCGAGGCCAGCGCCGCCGCCGGCCCGCCGCCCGAGTAACAGACCCCGCAGGCGTCGACCGCAGCCTGGGCGTAATCCTGGAGGGTCGGGTCGATCGTCGTGTAGGCCTTCAGCCCCCCGTTGCGAACCGTGTTGACCCCGTAGCGTTTGATCAGCTCCTGCTGGACGAAATCGAAGAGGAAGGGCTCGCGGATCGTGCGGTACTTGTCCCCGGGGGCGAGCCCGAGCCCGCGGTGGCGGGCGGTGCGGTAGCGGCCCTGGCCGATGTAGTTCTGCTCCATCATCGCCTTCAGCACCTCGTTGCGGCGGTCAAGCGCCGCCTT
>JBBRHQ010000351.1:0-1724 GCA_038222365.1 Solirubrobacterales bacterium | reverse complement strand
AAGGTCAGCACGTAGGCGTTGACGACCCATTGCAGGTTGCTCTGGGAGAAGTCGAGCGCTTTGCCGATCGTCGGCAGGGCGACGTTGATGATCGAGGCGTCGAGGACGACCACGAACTGGGCAACCGCGAGCAGTGCCAGGGCGATCCACCGCCTTTGCTCCGCAACTCTTGCCTCGGTCATCTGCGTCTCCTTTCGTCTCGGATCTCGGGGCTTCCATAATCGGAAGGTGGATTCCGGTTAGAATGCGGTTATAACAGATACCGGAACTATGATTCCGCTTAGGAGAAGCAGTGTGAGGCCACTCACATGACCACCAAGATCAGCCAGGCAGCCGCTCCCGAGCGCGCGATGCGCGCCGATGCCCGGCGCAACCAGAAGCGGGTGCTCTCCGCGGCCCGCCGGTGCATGGCCCGCGACGGCCTCGAGGCGCAGATGGAGGAGATCGCCCGCTGCGCCAAGGTGGGCGTCGGCACCGTCTACCGCCATTTCCCCAACAAGGAGGATCTGGTCGACGCCCTCGCCGCGGATCGCTTCGAGCGCCTTGCCGAGCTCGCCACCGAGGCGCTCGAGCAGGAGGACCCCGGAGAGGCCTTCGACGACTTCGTGCGGGCCTCGGCCCGCATCCAGAGGGAGGATCGCGCCCTCTCGGAGGTGCTCACCTCGCGACCGGGGACGATGCGGCGGGCGGCCGACGGAGTCGGGATGCTCCGGCTGGTCACCAATGTTCTCGGTCGCGCTCAGGCGGCGGGGGCGATCCGTGCCGATGCGCTCCCCGAGGACATCCCGATGCTGATGTGCGCACTCGCGGGGACCTTTCGCAACCCGTTCACCGATCCGGAGCGCTACGTCGCGATCATCCTCGACGGGCTGCGGGCGCCGGGCTCGACGCCGCTGCGCTGAGCGCCCTCAGCGGTTGGGGCTCGGGGTGCCGCGGATCCCGCCGCCGGCGGGCAGTCCCTTGCTCCCCGGTGCGGGCTTCGGCCCGCACCTGCCGCCGTGGAGGCGATAGACGACGACCATCGGCCCCGGTCGACGGTAGGGGAGCGCGTAGAAGTTGAAGCTGAGGTCGGGGTTGTAGCCGACGTCGTCCTCGCCGGGGCCACCCGGCGCATGCGGTGCGCCCCAGGGGCTCGACTTGAACACCGGAGTGCCCTGCCGCTCCAGCGCCCGGTAGTAGGCCGCGGCGCTCGGCGCCTGGTCGGCATCGTCGAGGTAGGGACCCCAGAACTGCGAGCTGGCGACCACCCAGCAGTAGCCGCGCTTGCGGTAGATCCGCAGCAGGTCGGGATCGAGGTAGCGGGCGTACTCGTTCTCGCGGAAGTCGGTCGGCACCTGGAAGAGCTGGTCGACCGAGTTCGGCCAGGGCCGCGGCCAGACGTAGTTGCGCAGTGGCTCGACGACGAGCTTGGTGTCGGCGGGCAAGTTGCGAACGAGCCAGGAGCGCACCACGTTGTAGGTGTGCTTCTGGGCGAGGACGAGGTCGTTGTGGACGACGTAGATCGCCCCCTGGGCGAGCAGGAGGACGACCGCCGCCGTCGCGGCCGCCTTCGGGGCCCAGGTCCGCGGCTTCGGCGGCACCAGCTCCACCAGGCGCCAGACGGCGTAGGAGGCGGTCATGCAGAGGATCGGATAGGTGGGCAGCATCCAGCGGCCGAAATGGCGGGCCCGCAGGGACATGTAGATGAAGAACACGGGCAGGACCGGGATCAGCACCCAGAAGAG
>JBBRHQ010000350.1:0-1753 GCA_038222365.1 Solirubrobacterales bacterium | reverse complement strand
GGGCGCTCCTCGGCCTGCCGGCTCAGCGGGGCAGGCTGGTGCGGCCCCTGCTGGGGCTTGGCCGCGCGCAGCTGCGCGCGATCGCCGAGGACGCCGGCCTTCCCTTCGCCGATGACCCGTCGAACGCCGATCCGCGCTTTGCCCGCTCCCGGCTGCGCGGCGAGGTGCTGCCGGTGCTGCGCGAGATCAACCCTTCGGCGGAGGAGAACATCGCCGCCACCCGGGCCGAGCTGGCCGAGGACTCCGAGGCGCTCGCCTCGCTGGCCGCCGGCCTGCTCGAGGAGGCCGGGGCGGGGCGGGGGGCGACGGCGCTGCCGGCGAGCGCCCTCGAGGATGCCCCGGCGGCGCTGCGCCGGCTGGCGCTGCGGACGCTGGCGGAGCGGGCCGCCGGTCGCCGCGTCGCCCTCGGGACTCGCGCGGCGGCGGAGATCTGGCGACTCGCGGGCCGGCCCGAGGGCGGCGAGGTCGAGCTCGGAGGAGGTCTCAGCGCCGTATGCGAGGCCGGCTACGTCCGCTTCAGCTTCGCGGTGGATGCGGAGGAAGGGGCGGAGGCGGTCGGGCTTGCGGTGCCCGGCGAGGTCCGCTTCGGGCGCTGGCTGGTGCGGGCCGAGCGGCCCCGCAGCCGTCTCGAGCCGCAGGGCCCGGAGGTCGCGACCCTCGACGCTGCGCTGCTCGGCGAGCGGCTCGAGGTCCGGTCCTGGCGGGAGGGGGACCGGATGCGCCCGCTGGGTCTGGATGGGAGCAAGAGCCTCCAGGACCTGTTCACCGACGCCGGGGTTCCGCGCTCGCTGCGCCGCGGCCTGCCGGTGGTTGCGGCCGGGGAGCGGATCGCCTGGATCGCCGGGGTCGCAGTCTCGGAGGAGTTCAAGCTGAGCGAGCGCTCGACAGAGGTGGTGCTGCTGAGCGCCGCGCTCGCCGATCCCGCCTGACCCGGGTTTCTGCTTTTCTCCCTCCCATGCACGACCCGGCGATCGGCGAAACGCTCGTCTCGCACGAGGACCTGACCGGCAGGATCGCCGAGCTGGGCAAGGAGATCAGCGCCGACTACGAGAACCGTGACCTGCTTATGATCGGCGTGCTGAAGGGGGCGGTGCTGTTCATCGCCGACCTAATGCGACACCTCACCGTCCCCTGCGAGATCGACTTCATAGCGATCTCCAGCTACGGGTCGGAGATCGACTCCTCCGGCGTGGTGCGGATCCTCAAGGACCTCGACGCGCCGATCGACGGGCGCGACGTGCTGATCGTCGAGGACATCATCGACTCCGGGCTCACCCTGCAGTACCTGCTGCGCAGCATGCGGGCGCGCAATCCGCGCTCGCTGGAAGTCTGCGCCCTGCTGACCAAGCCGGAGCGGCGGCGGGTCGATCTGCCCATCCGCTACGTCGGCTTCGAGATCCCCAACCGTTTCGCGATCGGCTATGGGCTCGACCACGCTCAGAAGTACCGAAACCTCGACCACGTTGCTGCTCTGGCAGAGGGTTTTCGCTGAGGGTGCTCGCATGCGTGGCTGGGCGGAGCCCCCTGGTACCCTGAATTTGCGGCGCGAAGAGGGCTCGAGGCAGCCCCTGCGCCCGGAGATCGCAATTTGAAAAGGTTCTTCAAGAGCGCGGCATTCCCGATCCTCCTGGTGGTCGTGCTGGCGTGCGTCGCCCCGAAGCTGATCGCCGGCCCCGGGGACGACCACAACCCCAACAACGGGCAGTTACTCCACCCGGTGGACGACCGGCAGCTATACGAGGTGACGGGCAAC
>JBBRHQ010000349.1:0-1773 GCA_038222365.1 Solirubrobacterales bacterium | reverse complement strand
TTCAGCTCACCTGCGTGGACGCACACACGGGCGAGCGGTGCGTTGTGACCGCCTCGGCGAACGTCGGAATCGCTCGCGCCGTCGCCGCCAGCAGCGCGGTCCCCGGCCTCTTCGCCCCCCAGCAGATCGGCGACCGCCGGTGCATGGACGGCGGCGTCAGCGGCACCGGCACCCACCTCGACCTGCTCGCCGGCGCCCGGCGCGCGGTGGTGCTGGCCCTGTCGGCCGGAGAGGACGTCACCGAGGGAGCGATGACCACGGGCCCGGGGACTCACGAGCATGAGCTCGCCGCCCTTCGCGCCTCGGGATGCGCGGTCTTCCTCCGCCAGCCCGAGTCGGTCGACGTCGGGTCACTGATGCAGCCGGGGTCCGTGCCCGGTGCTCTCTCGATGGGCCGCCGCCAAGCTGCGGCCGACGCTGAGGGTCTGCGCGCCTTCCTAGCCTGATCGGTGACACGCCACTTGGCGGAGAAGGGATGGGGTTCCCTCCTCCCCGCCATGTTTCCCGCAACCTCGGTGGACGCTCCCCCCTGAGGCTCCGCTCGTGGAGCGGATGACCGTACTGCGCACAGGCGTCGTCACCGTGCAGCCTTCACGCAGTCGCGACCCGCCTCCTTGGCGCGGTGCATGGCGGCGTCGGTTGTTGGAAAGAGATCTTCCGCAGGTCCGTCGGCCCTCAGCTCCGCGACGCCGATGGAGGCGGTGACCCGGCCTCCGCACGTCGGCGTCGCCGCGACGAAGGAGCGCAGGCGCTCGGCGGCCTGCTCGGCGCCGGCGAGGTCGGTCTCTGGCATCAGCCAGGCGAGCTCTCCACCACCCACGCGGCCGAGGACATCGGTCTCGCGGGCGTGGGATCGCGTGAGGTCGGCGACCGCCCTCAGCGTCTTGTCGCCGGCGCGGTGTCCGTATCGGTCGTTGACGAGCGCGAAACGGTCGATATCGAGCAGCGCGAGGCTGAGGGAGCGACCGTGACGGACCGCCCGTTTGAGCTCCTCGCCGAGCCGCTCGTCGAAAGCGTGACGGTTGAGGAGGCCGGTCAGCGGATCGGCCCTCGCCGCCACCTGCCCAGCCTCGAGCCGTCGCAGGCCGGCGATGACCCTGAGCCGTGCGATCAGCTCCTCGGGGCGGGGCGGGCTGAAGAGATAGTCGTCGGCCCCGGCGTCGAGAGCCCGTGGCAGGAGTGCTTGGCTGTGCCCGCTCATCACCACGACCGCGGGCCGATGAGGCTCGAGACTCCGCATCTTGCGAATGAGCTCGAGCCGCTCCTCGGGTGGTCCGTCGAGCGACAGGAGGACCGTGTCCTGCTCGGTCGCCGCGAGAACCTCCTCGGCGGTCTCGGCCGTCTTGGCCGGGAAGCCGTGGGCGCGAAGGCACGCGACGAGCCGTCCTCGCTCAAGGACGTCGGGGTCATCGACCAGGACGTGCGGCAACGAGTCCTGTGACGGCGGACTCGGAGCGGCGGCTGCGCGTTGCTGCGTGTCCATCGGGACCCTTTGCTGGAGGCCTTACCAACCTCATCGGCACACGTCCGAGAGAATTGAGGCGATCCGACGTGCCGCCATCCTTCATCCTCTGTGAATTGGTAGAAGGGCATGTCCCCGTCCTTGGGTGCTCGGTGGTCGCGATGCGATCGAGACCCCGCTCAGCTGTCCATCGAGGATCCCGGCGGGGAGATCAGAACTCTCCCCCCTGACCCCGAGGAGCCTCATGGCCACGACCACAACCGTCATCACGGGCGTCGATTTCGTCTGCGTCCCCACGCTCGACCATGACC
>JBBRHQ010000348.1:0-1776 GCA_038222365.1 Solirubrobacterales bacterium | reverse complement strand
AGCGCTTCGCCCGGCGCCGGGCCTTCTCCATCCTCCTGCTCTCGGGCTTGTAGAAGCGCCGCGCCCAGGGCGACCCCGGCTTCGCGGTCCGGATCGCTCCGACCAGCGAGATCAGCGGGGCGAAGAAGCCGATCAGACCGGTCCACAGCTTGCCCTTGAACAGCGCCACGATGCAGAGCGCCAGGTCGAGGCCGACCGAGAGGACGACCGCGAGGATCGAACCGGTCGGATCGTCCTCCCCGGCGCCCAGGGGGGCGAAACCAAGGACGACGGCGCCGCCGATGATCGCCGCGACGATCGTCGCGTCGATCGAGCGCCTCCCCTCCTCGGACCAGTAGACGTCCTCGAGGTGGAGCCAGAGCGCGAACTCGTCCAGGGTGAGACCACAGCCGACGCCGAAGGCGACGGCGAAGATCTCCAGCCAGGGGCTGTCGGGCCGCAGCGCGAATTGCAGGAAGCCGGCCAGCATGATCAGGACGATCCCGAAAACGAGATGGTGGATGTGGAGGCCGCCGGGCTTGACGCTGCCCGGCCACCAGGGGACCTTGGGGCTGCGCATCAGCCGGGTGCTCATCCGGATGAACCCGAAGGAGAGCAAAAAGCCGAGCAGCAGGAGCAGGCCGGCGCGCTGGCCGGCGCCGCCGAGGTTCCCCCTTCCGGCGTCGAGCTTGATCGACACCTCGGCGAGCAATGTCACGGCCCCCGTCATCGGATCCGTCGCACCTTATCCCGATCCACCCACCGCGGCCCCGGCACCGCCGCGCGCGAAGCCGACCAGCAGGGTCAACCCGCAGAGCCCGGCAAGGATCAGGTAGGGCACCGCGTCGCTGCTCGCCTCGGCGAGGCCCGCGCCGCCGGCCGAGCCGACCGCCTGGCCGCCACCCCAGGCGAGATTCCAGAGGCCGAAGGCGACCTCCTGCCCGAGCTCGTAGTAGGCGGCGCCGGCCGAGAGCATGGCGCTCGCCGGAACCCACGGCCAGCCGAAGGCGATGCAAGCCGCCATCAGGGCGACCGCGTATGGCACCAGGGAACCAGGGAGGGTGAGGACGACCGCCATGGCCACGCAGGCCGCGAGGCCGAGCCGGGCCACGGGGAATGCGCCGCGGCGATCAGCGAAGCGCCCGACCAGCGGACTCATCGTCGCCTCGGCAACGGTGCAGACGAGGAAGATCCCGGCGATCGCGGCCGTGCTCGCCCCGAGCACGCTGAGCCGCAGCGGCGCCAGCACCTCGAGAACGCCGAAGAGCACCGAGGGCAGGAAGGTGAAGAGGACGCCGGCCCGCAGGCGGGGCTCTGCCCGGGCCGCGGCGAGCAGGTCGGCGACGGTGTCGGGGTGCCCCGGAGGCGGCGAGGGTATCCGCAAGGCGAGAACCCCGAGGCCGGCGATCAGCGCCGCGACCAGCGTGAACACCAGCTTCGGACTGGTCAGGGTGGCCACGCCTCCCAGCACCGGCCCCAGGAGGGCGCCGCCGATCCCGATCCCGACCGCGGCGCCGATCACCGTGCTTCGCCTGCCCTCGGGGGCGGTGGAGACCAGCCAGCTGAGCCCGGCCGCCCAGAGGCAGGAGCCGCCGACGCCCTGGATGAAGCGGGCGGCGTCGAGCACCAACAGGTCCCGCGCGAAGCCGAAGGCGACGCTCGATGCCGCCAGCAGGGCGACCCCGGCGAGCACCGTCTGACGGGCGCCGATCCGGGCGACCAGGAAGCCCGCCGGCACCGCGAAGGCGATCCCCCCCGGGCACTAGATGATCGACTCCTTATTGCCGCACCCACGGC
>JBBRHQ010000347.1:0-1778 GCA_038222365.1 Solirubrobacterales bacterium | reverse complement strand
GAGGGCCAGAGCGTGCGAGGAGACCTCCATCACGCAGGCCGAGTCCCCCGCCTCGAGCATTCGCCTGAAGGTGGCCTCGAGGTCGATCGCCTCCGGCGTGGTTCGGACCACCTCCTCCTCGGCCCCGCCGATCACCTGCTTCACCGTCCCCAGCAGGCCTGTGCTTTGCCCCGCGGCCTCGAGGATCTCCCGCAGCAGGAAGGCGGTCGTCGTCTTGCCGTTGGTCCCGGTGATACCCGCCATCCGCAGGGAGGCCGTCGGCTCGGCGAAGAAGCGGGCCGCGATCGGCGCCATCGCGGCCCGCGCCTCGCCGACCCGCACCTGTGGGACCGGCAGCTCGAGGCCGCGTTCGACGACCAGCGCAGCCGCTCCGGCATCGACCGCCGCAGCGGCGAAGTCGTGGCCGTCGGAGGTGAACCCCGACACGCAGAAATACAGGGTTCCCTCCCCCACCTTGCGGCTGTCATAGGCAAGTCCCCGGATCTCCACCGATAGATCGCCAGTGGTGCCGGCGATCTCCGCGCCCACGATCAGCTCAGCGAGCTTCATGCGCGGCAAATCTACTGAGGAGCGATGCCCAGATACGGCAGCGCGAAGCTGGCGATCTGCCCGAAGGCCGGGGCTGCGACCGAGCCGCCGTAGATGTCGCCGTGCGGCTGGTCGACGATCACGGCGACCAGCAGCTTTGGGTCCTGGGCCGGCGCGAAGCCGATGAAGGAGGCGACGTACTTGGTCTTCGAGTAGGTGCCGTTCTCGGCCACCTCGGCGGTCCCGGTCTTGCCCGCCAGCGTGTACCCGGGGACGCTGACCTCCGAGGCCGTGCCGCCCGGGGCGAGGACGCCCTCGAGCATGGTGCGGATCTCCGAAGCGACAGGGGCCTTGATTACCCTCCTGCCGCGCGGTTCGTGCACCTGCTCGCCGCCGATCCGCTCGACGAGTTGAGGGCGGCGGAGGATGCCGCCGTTGGCGATCGCCTCGTAGCCGGCGACCATCTGCATCGGCGTCACCGAGATGCCCTGCCCGATCGGCAGGTTGCCCATGGTCGAGCCGGAGTAGTCGGCGAGCGCTGGGACGATCCCCTGCTCCTCGGCCGGGAATTGAACCCCGGTCGGGCGGCCGAAGCCGAAGCGGTTGATCCAGCGGCTGAAGCGCTCGGCGCCAACCTCGAGGCCGATCGTCACGGCACCGACATTCGAGGATTGGGAGAGGATCTGGGCGACGCTCATCGTCTCGGTGGGCCGAGCCTCGGCGTCGGAGATCTCCCGGTCCGCAACCTGTATCGATGGGGGCAGCGTGAAGGTCGTCTCGGGCGTGACCAGCTTGTCCTCGAGCGCGGCGGCCACGGTGAAGGCCTTGTAGGTGGAGCCCGGCTCATAGGTAAATCCGGTGGCGCGGTTCTGGAGGTCCTCAGGGCTGGCAGAGGAGAGGTCGCTGGGATCGACCGGAGGCCAGTTAGCCATCGCCAGGACCTTCGAGCTGCGCGGGTCGATGACGATCGCGGTCGCCCCCTTGGGCGAGTAGGCATCACCGACCTCGGCCAGCACCCGCTCGGTCTCCGCCTGGATCGCCGAGTCGAGGGTGAGCTGGATGTCCTCGCCGTCGCTGGCACCACTCACCGTCTCCAGGCGAATCGGGTCACCGAGCGCGTCCATCACCACCCGGCGCTCGCCGTCGGTGCCCTTCAGCACGCCGTTCTCCCCGGCCTCGAGGCCGGTAAGCGCCTGGTTGTCGACGCCGACCGCGCCGACGACCTGCGCGGCGAGCCCACCCTGGGGGTA
>JBBRHQ010000346.1:0-1787 GCA_038222365.1 Solirubrobacterales bacterium | reverse complement strand
GGGAGCGGGCCGGATTCGATGATCAGGTAGTCGTTCCCCAGCGCCTGCCACTTCTCGAAGTTCATCCGGTCCAAACTACAAGCGGATCGGCTTTGCGGGTCCGGAGGCGGCGGCGACGCCATCGGCGCGCGGCACTCGTGGTTGCGCGGCGGATCGCAGATCGACAGCGAGATGACCGCGACGAGAGCCAGGACCGGCACGAGGACAACGCTGACCACCCGGGCGCGGGTCGGACCTCTGCCCGCCGCAGGTTCGGTGCCTCGGTGACGAATACGGGGTTTACGGCGCAGCGCGGCCAGGAGGAGCGCCGCAGCGACGACGAGTGATGCGACGGCTGCACCGAGGGACACGGCGCAGGCCGCACTCTCAGACCAGCAGACGCTTTCGTTGGCGCCGTTGATGATGGGGCGGGCGAGCAGGGTCGCGCACGCAAGGGCCGCCCCGAGGGCGACGACCACGGCTTCGACTAACCGGCGTCCCACTCCCGATCAAGCCATGGGGGTGCCGGAATCTCCCCCCGGTCGCCTACGATCTCCGGTCGTCGTCTGGTCCGTGGAGCAGTTCGACGACCACTAGGCCCCTAGATGAGTAGTTCCACGACGCCTACGCGGCAGCCACCCTCGAAGGGGACATAAGCAGACAGGTCGAAGGCGGCGGTGTCTACCCAACACCGTCGACCGAAAGAGGCCACGATGCACGCCGATCTCGACCTGCTGCTCACTGAAGTGTTCTGCATCGCCGACGATCTCCTTCCCGAGCGCCGAATGAACGCCCGGCGAAGCGTCACCGATGCCGAGGTGATCGCCCTCTGCGTCGCTCAGTCGATCCTCGGAATCCCCTCTGATGAGAGGTTTCTCGCCCAGGCCCCGCACCGGCTCGGGCACCTGTTCCCGAAGCTGCCCAAGCGCCCCGGCTTCCACAAGCGCCGGGCTCGCCTGGCCGAGCAGATCGAGGCGCTGATCGGCGAGTTCGCCCGCCGCAGCCCAGGCTGGGAGGACGATCTGCTGTTGGTCGACTCGACCCCCGTCGAGTGCGCTCGCTCGCTGGAGACAGCCCGCCGCAGCGCCCTCGGCGACGCCGCCGACTACGGCTACTGCGCCTCCCACAGCCGCTTCTTCTGGGGCTTTCGGCTGCACGGGCTGTTCGCGCCAGACGGGACGCCGCGAGCCCTGGAGCTGACCTCTCCCAAGCTCGGAGAGCGGGAGGTCTGCCTGACCCTGCTGGAGCGGATCGAGCGGCCATCCCGGGTGATCGTGATCGGTGACAAGGGCTACGCGGGGCGTGACTTCGAGGCCGAGGCAGCCGCCCTCGGGGCGGCGATCGTCCGCCCAAGGCGCCGCGACGAGGCCGGCGAAGGCCCACACCTGGCCCCGATCCGCCAGCGGGTCGAGTCGATCTTCCAGACCCTCAAGGACCTGCTCACCCTGGAGCGCCACGGCGCTCGCACCCTGACCGGTCTGCGGGCTCGGCTCTCGGCTCGGTTCCTCACCCTGGCGGCGGCGATCTCCCTCAACCACCGGCTCGGGCGTCCCCCTCGCTCATTGGTCGCCTACTGCGGATAGAGCGTGGAACTACTCATCTAGTCCGGCGACGGGGAGCCATCGGCCGGAGCCGGCGGCGGGTTCTCGGGCGGGGGAGGCGGCGGGTTCTGCGGGTCCCGGAGCATGCTCTTGTGGGATGAGATGACCCAGAGCCGTTCGGCGTAGGAGGTCACCTCGTCCGGATCCAGGTCCGCCACGGTCGGTGCTTCCGCCGACCGCATTGCGCGGGCCAGCTCGCCCCTCGCC
>JBBRHQ010000345.1:0-1837 GCA_038222365.1 Solirubrobacterales bacterium | reverse complement strand
TCGGACTTGGCATGGACGAGGCAGGGAAAGCCGTCGCAGTCCGGGCAGCGGACGCAGTTGCTGTAGGGCATGTTCGCCTCGTTCAGCATGATCCCGCAGGGGGCGTGGAAGGGCCGGTGGCCGGCGGCGGCGAGGTCGTCGTGGAGCTGCTGGATCCGCGGCTCGTGGGACACCGCCGGGAAGGGATAGGGGTCGCTCGCCGGCGGCTCGGTCGGATCCTCGCCCCGGGCCCCGTGCACCTGGTAGAGCTGCTCGGCCCGGGTGTAGTGGGGCTCGAACTCCTCGTAGGGGACCGGCCAGGCCGGCGAGATGCCGTCGTGGTGGCGGAGCTCGCCGAAGTCTTCGGCCCGAAGCCGGTAAAGCGCGGCGCCGTAGAGCTTGGTGGCGCCGCCGACGAAGTAGTGCACCTGCGGCTGGAACGGCTTGCCGCCGTCGTCGTACCAGGTCTCCTCGGAGACGTAGCGGTTCTCGACGAAGACGGACTCCGCCGACCAGTTCTGCGGCTCCCGGGTCAGCCAATCGCCGCGCTCGAGCAGGAGAATCCGCTTGCCCGAGGGGGCGAGCCGGTTGACCAGCGTGCCACCGCCGGCACCGCTGCCGATCACGATCACGTCGTGGTGGTCCATCAGGAGAACTCCTCCAGTCGCTCGGTGAGGATGATCCGTCCCGCCGCCTCGATCAGGGCCAGGTGCGAGAAGGCCTGCGGGAAGTTCCCCAGGTGACGGCCGGTGTCGGTGTCGAACTCCTCCGCGTAGAGGCCGAGCGGGGAGTCGACGCTGAGCAGGCGCTCCATCAGGTCGCGGGCCCGCTGCTCCTCGCCGACGATGGCCAGCGCCGAGACCAGCCAGAAGGAGCAGATCAGAAAGCTGCCCTCCTTGCCCGAGAGGCCATCGTCGGTTTCGCCGGTGCGGTAGCGAAGGACGAAGCCGTCCTCGGTGAGGTCGTCGGCGATCGCGAGAACGCTCTTTCGCATCCGCTCGTCCTCGCCCGGCAGGAAGCCGAACATGGCCGCGAGCAGGGTCGAGGCATCGAGCGAGTCGGTCGAGTAGTGCTGGCGCAACACGCCGTCACGCAGCCCGTTGGCGAGGATGTCCTCCTTGATCTCCTCCGCCGTGGCCCGCCACGCCTCGGCGGGCTCGGGGTCACCTCGGATCTCGGCCAGCTTTGCGGCGCGGTCGAGCGCCACCCAGCACATCAGCTTCGAGGAAACGTAGTGCTGGGGGGCGCCGCGCGCCTCCCAGATCCCCTGGTCGGGCTGCTGCCAGACCGCGGTCGCGCACTTGGCCTGCGACTGCACGATCGGCCAGAGGCGCCGGGGCAGCCGCTGGCTGCGCCGGGTGTGGAGGTGGATCGAGTCCAGAACCGCGCCGAAGACATCGTTCTGGCGCTGGTCATAGGCGCCGTTGCCGACCCGCACCGGACTCGCCCCCGCGTAGCCGGAGAGATTCTCGAGGGTGCGCTCGGTGAGGTCGCGGCGGCCGTCGATCCCGTACATGATCTGCAGGGCGCCGTCCTCGTTTGCCTCGAGGTCGGCGACGAACTGCATGAACTCGTCCGCCTCCCAGTCGAGGTTTAAGAAGTGCAGGGCCTGCAGGGTGAAGGTCGAGTCACGGATCCAGGTGAACCGGTAGTCCCAGTTCCGCTCCCCCCCGGGGGTCTCCGGCAGCGACGTGGTCAGCGCCGCCACTGTGGCCCCCGTCGGCATGTAGGTGAGACCCTTGATCGCCAGCGCCGAGCGCTGGATCGGCTCGCGCCAGCGGTGGTCGGGGAGCCGGGCCCGGCCGAGCCAGCCCCGCCAGAAGCGCGCCGTGGCGGCGAGCCGCCCGGTCGCCTCATC
>JBBRHQ010000344.1:0-1838 GCA_038222365.1 Solirubrobacterales bacterium | reverse complement strand
TCTCCTCGGCCTGCGAGAGGATCCGGATGTTGAGCGTGAGGTATAGGTTCGGCTTGGCCTCGGCGATGTCCCCGGCGCCGCAGCAGGTTGCCGCGGGCATCGGGAGCAACTCGATGCCGAGCATCGGCGCGAGGTGCTTCGTGGTCTGGTCGAGCTCCTTCGAGCTGAACTCCGCGATGCAGCCCGGGTAATACGCGAACTGCTGCACTAGATGGTCTCCTTGACGTTCTTCATCAGGGACTTGACCTCGCTCAGCTTCTTGATGCGGTGGGGGATCGGCGACGGCGCCTTGCCGTGCCGGAGCATCTGGATCGCGAACGGGATGTCCAGCTGGGCGCCGATCGGGTCGGTGTAGGGCACCAGCAGCGTCTCGTTGAGCTTGCCGCCCGTGCGCATCGAGATCAGGAACGCCTTGGCGTGCCGGGCGCCCTTGTCACGGGTGACGCCCTCGGCGAAGGCCACGCCGCCCAGCTTCTCGATGGCGTCGCGCGGGTCCACGCCCTTGGGGCAGCGCTCGTTGCAGTACATGCACCGGGTGCAGTCCCAGATCCCGTGGTCGCCCGAGTAGAGCTTCGCGCGCTCCTTGCGCTGGCCGTCGCGCTCGTCGCCGGCGAAGCGGTAGCCCCACGCGAAGGCGGCGGGCCCCACGAAGTCCGGGTCGGCCGCCAGCGAGTTGCACTCGCTGTAGCAGGCCGCGCAGAGGATGCACTTGCTCTCCTTGTAGATCCTCTGCATCGCCTCCTTCGAGACGATGCGCTCGCGCTCGGGCGGCGGTCCGTCGGGGATCAGGTACGGCTTGACCGAGCGGAACTTCTCCCAGAACGGGTCGAGGTCCACCATCAGGTCCTTCTGCGGCGCGAAGTTCCCCATCGGGTCCACCGCGATCGTGTCCCCCCCGAACTCCTTCTTCACGTCCTCGACCTGGCTCATGCACGCGAGCACCGTCTTGCCGTTGACCTTGCAGGCGCACGAGCCGCAGATGGAACTGCGGCAGGAGTAGCGGATGGCCAGCGTGCCGTCCTGCTCGTTCTGGAGCGTCAGGATCGCGTCCAGGAGGGTCATCTCCTGGCCGTGCTCCAGGTCGAAGCTCTGCCGGTAGGGCTCCTCCGACGTGTCGGGCTGGTAGCGGAAGATGTCGAGCGTCGTCGTTGGCATCAGTAGGACCTCACCTGGGGCTCGTACTTGGTCACCGTCACCTCGGAGTAGTCGAGACGGATCTCGTCGTCGTCCAGGTAGGCCAGCGTGTGCTTCATCCAGTTCTCGTCGTCCCGCTCAGGGTAGTCCAGGCGCGAGTGCGCGCCACGGCTCTCGGTGCGGTCGATCGCCCCGCCCACCATGGTGGCGGCGAGGTCGAGGAGGTACCCGGTCTCGATCGTGTGGATCAGCGACTGGTTGAAGGTGCGGCCCTTGTCGGTGACCACGACCCCCTGGAACCTGTCGCGCAGGTCGTCCACCACGGCCTTGGCCTCGCGCAGCTGGGACTCGGTGCGGAACACGCCGACCTTCTCCTGCATCGTGTCGGCGAGCACGTCGCGCAGCTCGTGCTGGCGCGGGCCGCGCTCGCGCTCGAGCAGCGTCCGCAGCTTGCGCTCGTACTCCACGGCCGCGTCCGGCCTCGCCTCCAGGGCGCGCCCGTTGAACGTCTCGGTGGCGTAGGCCGCCGCCGCCGCCCCGGTGCGGCCCCCGTAGACCACGGCCTCGAGCAGCGAGTTCCCGCCCAGCCGGTTGGCCCCGTGCACCGAGACGCAGGCGCACTCGCCGGCGGCGAACAGGCCCTGCATGTGGGGGGCCGCGCCCCACGAGTCCACGTGGACGCCACCCATGTGGTAGTGGGCACC
>JBBRHQ010000343.1:0-1842 GCA_038222365.1 Solirubrobacterales bacterium | reverse complement strand
AGCATGCCGGCCCGCCTGCGCCCGAGCGCCCCGATCGCCGCCAACGCCGTGCTCACCGGCGACCCCGGCCGGGCGATGATGCTGGCCCAGGAGCTGACCGTGCAGCCGAAGATGAGCAACCACGCCCGCGGCCTCTGGGGTTACTGGGGGGTGAGGGAGTCGGGCGCCGAGCTGACCGTCCAGTCGACCGGGACGGGAGGGCCGAGCGCGGCGCTGGTCCTCCGCGACCTCGCCGAGCTCGGCCTGAAGCGGGCGGTGCGGGTCGGGACGTGCACCGCCGGGGACCCGGAGCTCGGGCTCGGCCGGCTGGTGATCGTCGGCTCGGTCCTCGCCGCGGACGGAGTCAGTCGCTCCCACGGCAAGGAGGGCGCCGCGCTCACCGGGGGGCTCACCGAAGCGTTGAGCAGGGCCGCCGGCGAGAGGGCGGAGATCGCGGCAGCCGCCAGCTTCGACGTCATCCCGGAGGCCGGCGGGATCGAGGGCTGCGGAGCCCGCGCCGCCGACATGCAGACCGCGGCCCTGTTTTCCCTGGCGCCGACCCTCGGGGTCGAGATCGGAGCGATCCTGGTCGTCTTCGAGAACACCTCGGGGAAGAGGATCGACGACGAGACGCTGGAGGACTGCGCGAAGCGGGCCGGCCGGATCGCCGCCGCCGCATTCTCGAGCTGAGGTCGAGCCTTAGTCTTCGACGTCGAGCCGGGCCTGATCGGCGCCGACCGTGATCTCGTTGTCGAGACGACGGCGGATCGCGCTGACGTCACGGGCAACCTCGTCGATCTGCTCCTCCACCGACTCCAAACGGTGCGAGAGCGAGCGCAGCCGGCGCTCCAGCCGCTCGACCTCGGACGCAGAGGGGAGGTTGAGCGCACCCATCGCCGCCTGCTGGGCCTCGATCGCCCGCTCCCGGGCGCCGAAGGCGGCCGAGAGGGCGCCGCCGAACATCGGGTTGTCGAGCAGCGCCTGGGCGAGGTCGCCGACGGCCTGCTCGCCGCGGGCGCGGATGCTTTCCTCCTCCGCCTCCCGGCCGGCGCCCGCGCCGCTCTGCTCGTCGCTCGTCACCGGGCCAGGGTACACCGCCGCCGGCAAGGTTGTGGGCGCGTTAACCCGTGCCTGTGGGGGGCGGGCCGTCCGCCCCCGAAGGGTAGGTTTTGGGCACGGGTGCGGCCCTTGCAATGGGAGAGACGAACAAATAGCGTTGCCCTTGCTGTGCGTGGGGAGAGCGCGCGCGGCGCTGCGCCCGTCGCCACGCCCTTCCCTGGCAGCAGGAGAACAGTCGCCGTCAGATGAGACATAAGCTCGCACTGACCATCGCGCTCGCCATCCTCATGGCGGTGGTCGCCGGGGCGAGCCTCGCCGGAGCCGAGTCGCCGGTCGGGGCGGGCAGCGCCGGCTCGGGGCAACCCACGACCCCCTCGAACCCGACTCCGCCGGTGGTCTCTCCCGGGACTCCGCTCGGCGGCGGCGCGGTGCAGGCGGGGCCGACCCTCTCGGGCAGCATCAACGCGCCCCCCGACAACGGCGGGGCGGCTGCGCCGGGGATCGGCAACAACGAGCAGACCGCCCCGAATCCCTCGGGCGGCTCGAGCGCCGCCAGCGGCGCGACGGCGGCGACCCCCTCGACCACCTTCCCGATCGGCCCCTCCCCCCTTGGGGTTCCCAACTTCGTGATCGACTCGTTCGAGATCCCACCCTTCCTGCTGTCGATCTACCAGGCCTGCGGCACCCAGTACGACATCCCCTGGCAGGTGCTGGCCTCGATCAACAAGATCGAGTCCGCCTTCGGCACCAACCTCAACGTCTCCAGCGCCGGGGCGATGGGATGGATGCAGTTCATCCCCTCGA
>JBBRHQ010000342.1:0-1843 GCA_038222365.1 Solirubrobacterales bacterium | reverse complement strand
AGGGCTGGGCCCACTACCTCGAGCGGCTCGCCCCGGCCGCCACCGGCGACACGCCGGGACCCGATCCCTGGATCGTCACCGACTGACAAGGAGAACAGCATGCCGTCGATTCACTTCAAGACCACCGTCGACGCGTCACCGGACGTGGTCTACGACGCTCTCGCCACGCAGGAAGGGCTGGCAGGTAACTGGACCGATCAGCTCGAGGTCCCCGGCGAGGAGGGCGGAACCGCGCGCTTCGGCTTCGGTCCGGACTGGGACAAGACGCTCGAAGTGCGAGTCGACGCGCTCGAGCCCGGCCGCCGAGTCGTGTGGACGCCAACGGGAGGCTTCCCGGGCTGGATCGGCACATCGATCGCATGGCGGCTCGAGCCGGCCGGCGACGGAGGCACGGTCGTGCACTTCACCCATTCCGGCTGGCCCGACGAGGCCGCGGAGGGCGAGATGGCGATGTGCGGCTACACCTGGGCGCAGATCATCGACCGGCTGAGCACACAGGTCACGGGCGGCGAGCGGGCACCCTATTTCAGCATCGGAGCACCGCTGCCCCGCTGATATCCAGACAAACGAGGAGGAAGCATGACCGACTACAACGTGAAGCGATTCGACGAGATGGAGCCGCTGCTGGGTGGCTTCTTCCTACGCGCCCGGGCTTCCCTGGGAGCCAGCTCGTTCGGGATGCAGATCGTCCAGATGCCCGCCGACGCCGGCGACTTCTACCCCAACCACGACCACGCCGACATCGGGATGGAAGAGGTCTACGTCGTGCTGAGCGGCGAGGCGGACTTCGAGATCGAGGGCGAGGGGGAGCGCGTGCACGTCGGCCCCGAGACGGCCATCCGGGTCGGCCCCGCGACGCACCGCAAGATCCACCCCGGCCCGGAGGGCGTGCGGCTGCTCGCGCTCGGCGGGATCCCGGGCGGCGTCTACGAGGCTCCGGACTACACGGAGCTCGGCGGACCCGACCCGGTGCCCGATCCGGCCCGTATCGCGTAACCGCGCGATAGGCTCGGGGCCATGCCCAAGCAGCCCAACATGAACCAGATGATGCAGCAGGTCCAGAAGATGCAGGCCGACATGATGAAGGCCCAGGAGCAGCTGAAGAACGAGGTGGTCGAGGCGAGCGCCGGTGGCGGCATGGTGACCGTGAAGGTGACCGGCGACCTCGAGCTGCGCGAGGTGACGATCGACCCCGTGGCCTTCGATCCCGAGGACGTCGAGATGCTCCTGGTCCTCGTGTTGGCCGCCACCAACGAGGCGCTCCGCTCGGCCCAGGAGCTGGCCGCCAACCGCATGAACTCCGTCGCCGGCGGGCTCGGCGGCGCGGGCGGCCTCGGCCTGCCTGGCTTCTAGGACCCGGCACCCGGCCGATCCCGCCACCCCTGCGCACTGCGCACTGCCCACGGCCCACGGCGACCCCGCCGCCCCGCTGACTAACCTCGACCTGCCCCCGTGTTCGCCCCGCCCGTCAACCGCCTGATCGCCGAGCTTTCGCGCATGCCCGGCGTCGGTCAGCGCACTGCCCAGCGGCTCGCGTTCCACATTCTGCGCCTGCCGACCGAGGAGGCCCTGCCGCTCGCGGACGCGATCCGCGAGGTGAAGGAGACCGTCGGCCACTGCGAGGTGTGCTTCAACCTCGCCGTCGGCCCGCGCTGCCGGATCTGCGAGGACGAGCGCCGCGACGGCGAGCTGATCTGCGTCGTCGAGGAGCCGAGCGATGTGATCCCCGTCGAGCGCACCCACGAGTTCAGCGGGCGCTACCACGTGCTCGGCGGCGCGCTGTCGCCGATCGACGGCGTCGATCCCGAGGACCTGCGCATCGAGGAGCTGCTCACGCGCGTCG
>JBBRHQ010000341.1:0-1869 GCA_038222365.1 Solirubrobacterales bacterium | reverse complement strand
CCCCTGGAACTGGGGCTCGGACGCCGGCATCGGCGTGCTCGGAGACCTCAGCGAGGCGATCGGCGCCCGCCCGGCCGGGGGCTGGGGGCCGAGCACGGGCTGGGTCTTCGTCTCCGGCGGATCGCACGCTGGCAACGCCAGGGCCGACCCGGGCGACGTCGCCCGATGGACCCCGGGCCACCGCCTCCTGCTGGTGCCGTTGGAGCCGATCGCCGCAGGCGGGGAGCGGGCGGGCTTTGCGATCCCCCCGCCCTGGCGCAAGCACCTCTGGCGCGACCCCGAGGAGGATGGGACCGACTGAGCCGCGCCGCTACTTGGGCGGCATCCGCAGGGCGCCGTCGAGGCGGATCGTCTCCCCGTTCAGCATCGGGTTGGCGACGATCGCCGAGACCAGCTCGGCATACTCATGCGGCTCTCCGAGGCGCGAGGGGAAGGGAATCCCGGCGCCGAGGGCCTGGCGGGCCTCCTCGGGGAGCGCCGCCAGCAGGGGGGTGTCGAAGAGGCCCGGGGCGATCGTCATCACCCGGATCCCCCTCGAAGCGAGGTCGCGGGCCGCCGGCAGGGTCATGCTGACGATGCCGCCCTTCGAGGCGGCGTAGGCGATCTGCCCGATCTGGCCGTCATAGGCGGCAATCGAGGCCGTGTTGACGCAGACGCCGCGCTCGCCGCCGCCGTCCGGGTCGTTGGCGTTCATCGCCGAGGAGGCGATCCGCAGCACGTTGAAGGTGCCGATCAGGTTGACCCTGATGACGTTGGTGAAGAACTCGAGGTTGTGGGGCCCGCCCTTGTGGGCGACCCGCTCAGCCCAGCCGATCCCCGCGCAGCAGACCGAGATCCGCAGGCCGCCCTCGGGCTCGGTGGCCTTGCCGACGGCGGCGGTCACGGCTTCCTCGTCGGTGACGTCGGTGGCGATGAAGGTGGCGTCGATCTCGGCTGCCAGCGCCTCGCCCTTCTCGGCGTTCAGGTCGGCGATCACGACGTCTGCGCCCGCCGCCGCCAGCGCCCTCGCGGTCGCCGCCCCGAGGCCAGAGGCCCCGCCCGCGACCAGCGCCGCTCTTCCCTTCGGATCCATCGGCGCGGGAGATTACGTGACGCTTCCTTCACATGCCCGCAGCGGCCCCTCGGTAGGGTTCGAGCATCGCACCGGAGGTGACGGCCAGCCCAAAGGCAGCGATTGTGGAACGTCTCGAGGAGGCGCGTCGTCGGACCCTGCAGCTGATCGAGCCGCTCGACACCGAACAGCTCAACCGGGTCTACTCGCCGATTCTCAGCCCCCTGATCTGGGACCTCGGCCACATCGCCAACTTCGAAGAGCTGTGGTTGGTGCAGAGGATCGGGGGACGCGATTCGCTGCGCGGCGACCTCGGCCGCTTCTACGACGCGATCGAGAACCCGCGAAGCACCCGCGGCGAGCTGCCGATCCTGCGCTCCGACGAGGTTCTGCCCTACATGGAAGCGGTACGGGAACGAACTCTCGATGTGCTCGAGGAGGTCGACCTCGCCGGCTCCGACGAGAGGCTGCTGCGAGAAGGCTTCGTCTACGAGATGCTGATCGCCCACGAGCACCAGCACAACGAGACCATGCTCCAGCTGCTGCAGATGGTCCCCACCTACGAGCCCACCGAGCGCGAGCCGGAGCCGGCCCGCGAGCCGGCACCCTACGGGCCCGAGATGGTCGCGGTCGAGGGTGGTCCTCGCCAGGTCGGGGAAGGGGGGTCAGGGTTCGCATACGACAACGAGCGGCCGTCTCACACGGTCGAGCTCGAGCCCTTCCTGATCGACCGGACGCCCGTTACCAACGGCCGCTACGCCGAGTTCGTCGCGGCCACCGGGGCACAGCCGCCGATGTACTGGGAGAGCGACGGGGAG
>JBBRHQ010000340.1:0-1879 GCA_038222365.1 Solirubrobacterales bacterium | reverse complement strand
CGCGCGGAGTGATCACCGTAGGCACCTCCCCTGACGAGACCCACCTGTCAAGTGCGGTCTGGCTGACACCCAGAAGCTGGGCCGCCCGCGAGCGGGACAGCGTTGAACCAAGCTGGGCCTCCAGATCGCCGCGCACAGGGGCGATCTCCCCAGCGGCAGCGGGAATTCGCTCAGCACGGCGAAGCCGAACTATGTGGTCGACTAGTTGCTTGCTCTGAGCCACGCTAGCCATGGCTCAAACGATAGGGGATGTTTAGCTTTCTAGCAAGTTTTTCTCAACATGACGCCTGCGACGAAGGCCCGGGGAGGCCTCAGCCGGCGGGCTCGGGCACCTGCTCGCGCAGCCGCCGGGTGAGCCGCCTCCGGTGTGCGGACAGCTCCCCCTCCAGCTTCGCGATCTCGTCGCGGCGGCGCCGGACGAGTGCCAGCTGGCGGTCGACGTAGCCGAGGCCCTGCTCGAGGATCTCGCGGCGGCGGGCCGGGTCCTCGACGCCGCTGCGCCACTCCTGGCGGCGCACAGCGCGAGCCTGCTCGGCGGCCGCAAGCTGCTTGAGCTCCTCGAGCGAGAGACCAAGGAGGTCCTTGAGGCGCAGGATCTCGGCGAGGCGCTCGACGTCCGTGTGCTCGTAGAGGCGATGGGCGCCGGGCTCGCGGCGCCGCGACGACGAGAGCAGGCCGATCTCCTCGTAGTAGCGGATCGTGCGCGGGGTGGTCCCGGTCATCTCGGCGACCTTGCCGATCCGCAGTCCACCGACGCCGCTCATCGCTGGGCTCCGACGGTCGCCCCCGCCTCGGTCAGGCCGGCGGGCCCGGCGCCCTCTCGCAGCGTCTGCTCCTCGTAGCGGGGTCGCAGCAGCGAAACGCCGGCCCCGATCACCGAGGTGGCGGCGAGCACCCAGAGCGCCGTGTGCATGTTGTGGATGAACGGCTGCAGCTGCGCGTCGGAGAGGCCGGCGGCGAGGCCGGAGAAGATCTTGAACAGCACGTCCTTCGGGACCGCCGCGGTGACGATCGCGAGCACGAAGGCGATCGATAGCACCGCGCCGGTGTTCTGCAACATCGTCCGCGCGCCAGCGGCGATCCCGCGGCGCTCCGCAGGCACCGTGCCCATCATCGCCGCCGTGTTCGGGGAGTTGAACATCCCCGAGCCGATCCCGACCAGGAACAGGTAGAGGCTGCTCTGCCAGTAGAGGCTGTCCGGTTGCAGCAGCGTCATCAGGGCCAGCCCGACCGCACCGACCAGCATCCCCGACGCCGCCAGGGTCCGCGAGCCGTGCCTGTCGGCCCAGATCCCGGCCAGCGGCGAGGCGATCAGCATCCCGATCGCCATCGGAGCGAGCTTGATCCCCGCGGTGATCGGGTCGTCGCCCTGGGCGCCCTGGAAGTAGAAGACGAAGATGAAAAGCAGCGCAAAGCGCGAGAGCCCGTTGATGAAGGCGGCGCCGGTGGCTGCGGCGAACATCCGGTTCTGAAAGATCGTCAGGTCGAGCATCGGGGCGCGACCGCGATGCTCGATCAGCACGAAGATCGGCAGCAGCATCGCGGCGACGATCAGGCTGGCGATCACGACCGGCTCGCCCCATCCCGACAGGCCGCCCTTCGAGACCCCGTAGACGAGCCCGGTGAGGCCGGTGACGAAGACGGCTGTGCCGAGGAGGTCGAAGCCGCGCTGCTGGTCGGGCTTGGCGAGCTCGCGCAGGATCAGCGAGCCCCAGAGGGCGCCGATCAGGCCGAGCGGGACGTTGAACCAGAAGACCCAGTGCCAGGAGATCGCCACGAGGCCGCCACCGAGCACCGGGCCGAGCACCAGGCCGACCGCGGCGACCATGGTGTTGGTGCCCATCGCGATGCCGAGCTGCTCCTTTGGGAAGGCGTCGGT
>JBBRHQ010000339.1:0-1908 GCA_038222365.1 Solirubrobacterales bacterium | reverse complement strand
GAGCGGGTGTTCCTGCTCGGGGACGGGGTGGTGATCGCCGACGGCGCCGTCGAGGAGATCCTCTCGGGTGGCTGGTACTTCGCGACCGAGGTTGCGAGGGTGCTCGACCTCCCCGGGGTGATCACCCCGGAGCGCGGAGCTGCGGCGCTGTCCGAGGGCGCGCGATGAGCTGGGAAGCGTGGAGCTTCGCGGTGCTGGGCTTGGTCCTACTAGGCGGCTTCGCCTGGTATGAGCGCTCGCGGCCGCCGTCGCAGGTGGTCGCCCTGGTGGCGGCACTGGCGGCGCTGGCCATCGCCGGTCGCCTCGCCTTCGCGGCGATCCCGAACGTCGTCGCCACCACCGATATCGCGCTGTTCTCCGGATACGCGATCGGTCCGGCTCCCGGGTTCGCGGTCGGCGCCCTGGCCGGCCTGGTTTCGAACTTCTGGCTCGGCCAAGGCCCGTGGACGCCGTGGCAGATGGCCGCCTGGGGGCTCTGCGGGGTGGCCGGGGGCCTGCTTGCGTGGCGGGGTGCCCGCATGGGGCGGATCGGCCTGGCAATCGCCTGCGGCCTCGCCGGCGTCGGCTTCGGAGCGCTGATGAACTTCTCGTTGATGGCGAGCTACGGGGGCGAGCTGACCCTGGAGCGCTTCGCCGCGCTGGAGGTCAGGGCGATCCCCTTCGATGCCGCCCACGCGATCGGCAACGTCACCCTGGCGCTGATCGCGGGGCCGGCGATGGTCAGGATGCTGGTCCGATTCAGGGAACGGTTCGAGTGGAGCAGCGGCCTTCGCGGCGGCAGCGTCGCGGCGATGCTGGCGCTCGCCCTCGCCCTGGGGGCCCTCTCGGCGCCGGTGGCGAGGGCGGGGGGGCGGGCGGACGCTCTCTCCTGGCTCGCCGCCTCCCAGAGCTCGGACGGGGGCTTCTCCTCCTCCCGGGGCAGGGACTCGAGCGTCGCGATCACCGGCTGGGCGATGCTCGGCCTGGAGGCGGGCGGCCGCAACCCGCTCGATCTCCAGCGCCGGGGGAGGAGCCCGATCGACTTCCTGCGGCGAAACGCGAAGGCGATCGGCAGCAGTGGCGATCTGGCCAGGAGCATCCTGGCGCTCCAGGGGGCCGGGCTCGGGGCACGCCGCTTCGCCGGGCGCAACCTCGTCGGCGAATTGCGTCGCCGCCGCAAAGGGGACGGCTCCTACGACGGCTGGCCGAACTCGACCGCCTTCGCCGTCCTCGCGCTGCGCGCGTCAGGCGCCCGGAAGCGCGCAACGGCCCGCTCGCTCAGCTGGCTGCGGCGAGTGCAGAACCGGGACGGAGGCTGGGGCGTGGTCCCCGGCTCGCCCAGCGACGCCGACTCGACCGGCGCGGTCCTGCAGGCGGTGGGCGGACGCCGAAGCACTCGCAGGGCGATCCGCTACCTGCGCCGCGCCCAGGTCGCCGGGGGCGGCTTCCGCCTCGGTGGCTCGGGGGTGGTCAACTCCCAGTCCACCGCCTGGGCGGCCCAGGGAATGCTGGCCGCCGGGGTCCGCCCCCGCCGCATCCGCGAGCGCGGCCGTGACGCCCTCGACTACCTGGCCGCGCGCCAGTCCGGCGACGGCCACATCCACTACTCGAGAAGAAGCGACCAGACCCCGGTCTGGGTAACGGCCCAAGCCCTGGTCCCGCTTTACGGAAGGACCTACCCGCTTTCCCCCGTGCCACGAGCCCGCCACGCCGGCTTTCGCAGCGAAGGGACCGCGGCGTCCCACTCAGATGCGCCGACCCCACCTCCATCGGGAGCAGCGGCGAGCTCGGTCCCGCCGACCGTCCCAAATCCGACGCCTGCCGAGGGCGGTGCCGGCGCCCCTTCCAGCCGCACTCAGCGCGAGCGCGCCAACCCCGCACACGGAGACCCCCATGGCTCCTCGCGCGAGTCGCGCGGCGGGAAGGGGT
>JBBRHQ010000338.1:0-1928 GCA_038222365.1 Solirubrobacterales bacterium | reverse complement strand
GGGGTGGTAGCGGACCTGGAGCTCGACGTCGAAGCCAAGCTTCGAGTAGTGGCGGGCCATCTCCTTGAACTCCCTGATCCCGGCCTTGCCGTCAGCCTCGAAAAGCCTGTTGAGCCGCACGCTCATGGTCCGCCGGCCCTTCAGCCGCAGCAGCGCGGCGTCACGCTTCGCCGGATCCTCGGGCACCACCGGGGTCGTCTGACCGGTGCCGGCTTCGCCCGCCAGCCTCGGACCTATCCCGAACTCCAGCCTCGGTCCGCGAGCGGGCAGGTCGTTCGCGTAGCTCTGCTCGCAGGAGGGATCCGGCAAGTCGGGGGGCGGAGTCTGTGAGGGCGGCACGACGCCGGGCTGGTCCCAGGGGACCGCGACGGCGCCGGCGGCGAGGATCAGCGAGCCCGCCAGGGCGGCGGCGAGCAGGGCGGCCAATCGCTTCGTGACGATGATCTTCCTCATGCCCCTCTGCAAACCTCTCGTGGGCACCATGTTGCGCTTGATTGTTTCGTACCCAATTGGGAGGAGGTCTTAACTCGGGCAGCGCGGCTGTCAACCTGGTCCCAAGACTCTCTAAAGAACGCCGAGAGGAGAAGAAATTGAGCGTTCGCGATCCGGAGGAGCTGGAGGCTCGAGGGGCGCCGGTCCACGGTCAGATCTCGGAGATGACCAGGATGGGGCCCGTCCACCTCACCGTTTCCGAGCTGGGCCGTTCGATCTCCTACTACGAAGGGGCGCTCGGCCTGCGGGTCCTGGATCGCGAGGCCGGCCGGGCCAGGCTCGGCGTCGGCGAGCGCCAACTGCTGGTCGAAGACGCGGGAGCCGCTCCGGCGCGTGGCTTCACCGGGCTCTATCACTTCGCACTGCTGTTCCCGAGCGGGTTGATCTGGCCCGCTGGCTGGCCCACGCAGCGCGCCAGGAGGTGCGCCTGGTGGGTTTGTCGGATCACTTCGTCAGCGAAGCCCTCTATCTGAGCGACCCGGATGCGCATGGCATCGAGATCTACTGGGATCGGCCGCGTCAGCTCTGGGAGGGCCGGGTGGCCGAGCGGATGACCACACGGCCGCTCGACCTCGACGACCTGCTCGGCGAACTGGGCGATCCACGGCGCGAGGTCTTCGACGGGCTACCTGACGGCACCGCGATGGGTCACGTTCACCTCAAGGTGGCCTCGCTTCCCGAGACCGTGACCTTCTACCGCGACGTGCTCGGCTTCGGCCTGATGGCGGAGTTCGGGTCGAGCGCCGCCTTCCTGGGCGCCGGCGGCTATCACCACCATCTCGGGACCAATACCTGGGAGAGCCTCGGAGCCGAGCCCGCGGGAGACGGCATCGCTTCCCTGCGAGCGGCGACGATTGTCCTGCCGGACGAGACGGAGCGGCAGAAAGCCGTCGAACGCGTCGAGCAGAGCGGTCAGGCCCCTGAGCGGACCGACCTCGGCATCACGGTTCGCGATCCATCGGGGAACCGACTCCTCCTGGTAACCGGCAGCTGAGCGGTGCAGCGGCCTGGGGCGCGAGGAGAACCCGACGAATTCGGCACCGAGTTGACATAAGACAGATTAGGAGGCATTGAGCCAGGCAGGGCCCGGTTGGGGACGAGGCACCAGGTCGGCGACCACGACCGTTATGTTGTCGCTCGCCCCGGCCCGCAGCGCCGCATCGATCAGGCGCGCCGCGCAGCCCCGACGGGAGCCATCGGCGAGAGTGGCGGCGATCTGCTCGGCGTCGAGCACGTCGGAGAGCCCGTCCGAGCAGAGCAGCAGACGGTCGCCGGGCCGCGCCACGAGGGATGTGATCGCCGCCTTGCGGCGTGGATCGCCGTCGAGAACCTCGAGCACGATCGAGCGATGCGGATGGCGCGCCGCCTGACGCGAGTCGAGGCCCCCATGGTCGATCAGCTCCTGGAGGAGGCTGTCGTCGCGGGTCAGCTGGCGC
>JBBRHQ010000337.1:0-1931 GCA_038222365.1 Solirubrobacterales bacterium | reverse complement strand
GGGGCAGCCCGAAGGATCAGCACCCCGGCTCCCTGCCCGAGGTCGGCGCCGAGCTCGGCGGCTCGCGCGCAGATGTCGCCACGGTCGGTGACCTCCCGGGTGAGCACCGCGCGAACGAAGCCGGCGGCAGCCTCCTCGCTCTCCCACTCGGGCGAGCGGGCGCGCTCCAGCTCGAGGGCCAGCAATGTCGCCACCATCCGGGCGATCGCCGCATCCGGCTCGGCCTTGCTGCGATAGCGAAGCTCGCCGACCGGGTTGTCGGCGACCCGCAGCTCGACCGTGACGACGCCCTGCCCGCCGGAGAGCAACCGCCTCTCCTGGTCGGGCGAAGCGCCGGCGACCGCGAGCACGGCGCTGGAGCGGTCGATCAGGGCGACGCTGGCCTCCAGAACCCTGGCCGCGGCCCGCGCAACCGCGGGCAGACCGGCACCCGACTCGACCGTCTCCGCCAGCCCGTCCAGGGTCGCGGCCCGACCATCCTTTGCAGGGGTTTTCGTGGTCTTCTCGGAGCTCAAGGGGGACCGATTATCCCGACCGGCCAGCTCTGGCGCCGGGCCGCTCCGAGGCGAGGCGCTCAGCCCTGGCTGAAGAGGTCGGTGATCTCGTTGTAGTTGACGACGATCAGCACGCCGACCCCGATCCCGATCGAGACCAGCACCAGCAGCACGAACAGGGAGAGGAAGCCGGCGGCGATCTTCTCCCAGACCCGCCCGTAGGAGCTCAGCGCCGGGGCGAGAATCAGGATGACGAAGGCGACCACGCTGATCAGCCCGGCGGCGCCGAAGATCAGATACTCGTTGCCGATCCGGGGGAGGGCCACGCCGTCAGGGTGCTCCGGGAGCAGCTTTGGCCTTCGATCTCACCTCTGGTGGATTCTGGCGCAACTGGGTGACGAGAAGGGCGACCGCGGCGCTGAGGGCGAAGGCCGAGGCCCCCAGGGCCCAGCCGGCGCTGACGTCGCTGAGGTAGTGGACCCGGAGGTAGACGCGTGAGAGTCCGACGGATGCCGCAACCCCTACCCCCGCGAAGACGACCCCGGTTCCCCGCGCCATCCCCGGCCGCAGCCGCAGCACAACGGTCACGGCGAGCCAGACGTAGAAGGTCGAGTAGGCGGCGTGGCCGCTGGGAAAGGCGGATCCAGCGGCAGAGACCAGTCCGCCCCCGGGGCGCGGGCGATCGACGGAATCCTTGATCAGGTCGACGCCGGCGATGACCAGCACCATCCCGCCGACCAGGACCCAGAACTCCCACCATCGACGGGCAAGCCCCAGCGCCAGGGCGCAGCCGAAGGCGAGGGTCCAGACGAGGGCGGGCGAGCCCAGCGCGGTGACGGCCTTGGCCACGGTGGTCAGCCAGGCGGCCCGGAGCGAGTCGACCACGTCCTGAGCGGTGAGGTCGCCGGGCGTCGGCCCGGGGTCGTCGCCGACGATCACCGTGTAGGCGACCAGCACGAAGAGGCCGACCGCGAGCACCGCAAGGGTGCTCGTGAACTCCAGCCCGAAGGTCCCTCCGGGGGTGATCCGGTTCCAGAGAAAACGCGCCTGGGGGCGGAAACGCCGCCCCAGCGGCGGCAGCCACGCGGTCGCCCGCTGCTCCTCCATCCACCCCACCGCCCGCCGGCGGTTCTCCGGGACGCGCAGGAACCGGAAGCTGACGACCGCGCCGACCGTGATCACGATCAGGGTGCCGAGGATGAAGGCGCCGCGCCCGGCGTACTTGGCCGCGCTGTCGATGCTGCGGGAGAAGATGTAGCCGATCAGGATGTGGGCGGAGGCCCAGATCCCGGTGCCGAGGACGCTGTAGGGGACGAATCCCCGGTAGCGCATCCCCGAGCTCCCCGCGACGAACGGAGCCAGCGCCCGGACCAGGCTGATGAAGCGCCCGATCAGGATCGTCTTGCCGCCGTGGCGCTCGAAGTAGTCCTCGACCCG
>JBBRHQ010000336.1:0-1962 GCA_038222365.1 Solirubrobacterales bacterium | reverse complement strand
TGCCTTCTCGGCGACCCTGACGACCTGGTTGCGCTCGGCCTTGGCGAAGGTCTGCGCGGTCCGCTTGGCGCTGGTCGCGGTGCCCTTGGCCTGCGCCTTGGTGCGCTTGGCGCTGGCGCCCTTCACGGTCCGCGTGGCGCTGGTCGCGGTGCCCTTGGCCTGTGCCTTGGTGCGCTTGGCCTGGGTCTTGGTGCTGGGATTCCGGGTGCTGCGATTTTGTGTTGCCATTCTGCTCAACCTTTCAGTGGTTTGGATGAAGTTACTTATCTTTAAGCTTGTTCGCAGTGTAACAGATATACGAACACCTGTTTGTACGCCGCCGCCCCGGCGCGGTTACATGACCGGGCGGTGCGCACCGACCCGCCGGCGCGGCCCCGAGCGGCTTCGCTTGCCTCAGGCGACCCGGCGCAGCCAGCGGCCGGGGCGCTCCAGCTCGGAGGGGCGCGGCAGGGTTGCCGGCTCGCTCCAGACCCGGTTCAGCGCCTCGATCCCGCGCCGCTCGGCAACCTCGTCGCAGAACGACTTGCCGAGGCGGTACTGGCGCATCTTCATCTCCATGCCGAACAGCCGCGAGAGCAGCGCCTCGAGCGGGTCGCGAGCGGCGCGGCGCGCCTCCAGCCGCCGCCGCAGCTCGCCGTAGGCCGGGTCGAGCTGATCGCCGACTCCGTCCATGACGTGATCGGAGTAGCCCTCGACCATCGCCATAGTCGCCTGCAGCCGGTCGACCAGCCGGCGGCGTGGCGCGCTGATGAACGGAGAGGCCCATTCGCCGTTGCGGATCGCCTCGAGCAGGCGTCGCGGATCGGGCTGGAGCAGCCGCCGGGCCGCCCTGGCCAGCTCGCGGGCGCTGACCTGGGCGAAGGCGCCGCCCAGGAGCTCCTCCCCGATCCCACCGATGTGCTCGCGCAGCCAGGGAACCGCGCTGAACTGGACCACGTGGGTCGCCTCGTGGATCGCAATCCAGCGCAGGAAGGTCTCGCGATCGGCCCCGAGGCTCTTCTGGGCCTCGGCCAGGTTGGGAGCGACGAAGAGCAGGCGCGAGGGCCGTGGGGGGCCAATCAGAGCGACGTCGTACTGGCCCAGGACCCGGCGGGCGAGGAAGCCGCTGACGATCCCCATCTCGACCCCGGCCGCCGCGCCGGCCAGCGCTCGCAGCCCGGGGCCGAGCGGACCCGGCAGCTGCAGGGAGGCGGCGAATTCGGCTTCGACCTCGGCCGACATCGCCCGCAGCGAAACCAGGTTGGCGTCGATCCACTCGGGGCGGTCGACGACCTCGGCGGAGGGCAGCCGGCCCTTCGTCTCGAGCCCGGTGAAGTCCCGTACCAGGCCGACGCTGCCGCGCGCCGCGCGCCGCAGGTCCGAGCGGCGCACCGAGCGCTTTCCGGTTCCGTTGCCGGCGACGCCGCGTGCCACCCGCGAGGCGAGGCTCCAATCGACCATCGAATCCCGCGGGGTCCCGCGATCGGCAGCCGTCTCCGGCGGCGGCGTCAACCCGCGCCCGCCCGCTGAGCCTCGCGCAGGGTCCCGAGCCCCTCGCCGCTCGCGGCGGCGATCACCGGATAGCGCTCCTCGAGCCCGAGCCCGGCTGCCGCGAGCCGATCGCCGCCGAAGGCGACCTCGGCGCCCGCCTCGCGGACGATCAGCTGGGCGGCCGCCGCATCGACCGAGCGGCAGGCCCGCAGGCTGAGCATCCCGTCGAGGCGGCCGGCCGCGACATAGGAGAGGGTGATCGCGATCGAGCCGATCACCCTGATCCGGTAGACGTCGCCGGCAAGCGCCTCGAGCGCCGGCAGGGCGAGCTCCGGCTTTGCCGACTCCAGCCCGACGACCACCAGGCCGCGCTCGCTGCGGCGGGTCGTTAGCGGCTCGCCGTCGAGGAAGGCGCCCCCGCCGCGGCGGGCGAAGAACTCCTCGCCGGCCCCGAAGTCATAGACGTAACCGAACTCGACCTCGGCCATGCTC
>JBBRHQ010000335.1:0-1972 GCA_038222365.1 Solirubrobacterales bacterium | reverse complement strand
TCGCGTGCGAAATCGGTGCCACGGTCGGGGTAGGACCGCAGCATCTGATCGAGCAGATCGGCCGCGCGAAGAATGTTGGCTCCGGCCTCCTCGAAAAGGTCGAAGAACTCGCGGTCCTTGGGGGCGAGAGAAAGACGCATTGGCAGATCCCGATGGCCCGCGGCTCCCTCCAAGAAGCGCGGAC
This sequence comes from Solirubrobacterales bacterium, assembly GCA_038222365.1. GTDB lineage: Bacteria > Actinomycetota > Thermoleophilia > Solirubrobacterales > 70-9 > JBBRHQ01. The sequence goes on along the minus strand of JBBRHQ010000335.1, from coordinate 1,788 downwards.
GGCGCCAAGCTAGCAGAGGGAGCGGAGGCTGCCGCCGTGGGGCTCAGGGGCGGACGCGGAATCGCTTGCTCAGAGCCTTCGATCGGTTGCCCGCCGGGTCGGTGGCCACGGCGGTGAGCCGATAGAGCGACGGCGCGAGCCTGATGGTCGCCGTGTAGCCGGCGCTCGTCCGCTTCGTCTTCAGCGTCACCGTCCTGGTCGAGCTCGCGCAGCGGCGGCTGAAGCCTCTGCCGTGGCACCGGCGCACCCGCCGCGACACTCTCGCGGAGAGCTTCTTCACCGATCCCCGGTCGTCCGACGCCCGCAGCGTGACGACGCAGCGGTGCTTGTGGCATCGCAGCGACCCGAGCTTGGCCACCGGGCGAACGGTGTCCGCGGCGCGAGCGATTGGAGTGGGCGCGGGGATGGTCTGGGCGACGGGAATCGTGGGCGACGGCGCCGGCGCCGGCGGCGACGCAGTCGTCTGCCCCGAGCCCTTCGACAACGATGAGCTCGGGGCCCTGCCGGCCGCGATCGCGCCGATGGCGGGGTCCGAGACCTCGGTATAGGCGCCGGGAGTAACTGGGCGTCCGCATCCGTCGCCGTAGCTGGTGATCCCGGCGAGCTGGCCTCCCAGCGCCAGCGGGCCGCCGCTGTCGCCCTGGCACGTATCCGGGTTGTCGCTCGCGGCCACTCCCCTACCGCCGGCGCAGACCGTGCGGGCCGCGACATACCCCGAGTACGCGGCAGAGCAGATGAGGTCGGAACGCAGCGGCAGCTGAACCCCCATCAGCGATGACGTGGTGGAGCCACCCTCTCTCGTGGCTCCCCACCCAGTCGCGAACGTGTTCGACTCGGCGTCTACGCCCGTGGCGAGCGACCCCGCCGAGGCAAGGGGGATGGCACGCACGCTCGAGCCTCCGAAGCCGCTGAGGGGAGCGCTCAGGTCGAGCACCGCAATGTCGTAGCTGTCGTCGCTGGCATAAGCCGTCGGCATTGTGACCTCGCTCACCGCCGCACCGCTCAGAGCGGCGATGCTCGCCGCGCCATAGCCGACCGTGACGCTCGCGGGCGCCGCGAGGGCTCCGTTTATGAACACGCAATGGGCGGCTGTGATCACGTGCGTCTCGTCGTGGATCGACCCACCGCACTGATAGATCTTGTTGCCCGACCGCACGAGCACCCGCACCTGGTACGGAGCGCTCGCGATGGCGGCGGGGCTTCCAGCCACGATGGACGCCCGCGCGGTGGCCGCCTGGGCGGGAGCCGCAATGGCGCCCAGGGCCAGGGCCATCGCCAGAGCGGTCCGGAGTTGACTCACGTGCATCTCATCGGTATCGACGCGAACCTAGCCAGCATTAGGCGTCCGCGGCGCCATATGGACAACCGGCAGGCGCCTCTCGCGCAGTTGGGAGCGCGGCTGGCAAGAAAGAGGGCGGGCGAAGCCTGCACCGCAGGCGAGCCTCCCGATGACGCAGCCAGGCGCGTTCCCAACTCGCGAGATGGTCCGTGCTGGGCTCGAACCAGCGACCTCCGCCTTGTCGAGGCGGCGCTCTCCCAGCTGAGCTAACGGACCGGGAAGGGCGCAGGATACTCATCTAGAGTCCGCCCATGCCCGACGCACGCAGCGGCGATGTCAGACTCCACTTCGACAGCGACGGCGAGGGTCCGCCGGTGCTGCTGATCATGGGTCTGGGCATGAACGCCACCGGCTGGTGGCGCACGGTGCCGGTGCTGGCTGATCGGCTGCGGGTGATCAGCTTCGACAACCGCGGCGTGGGCCGCAGCGACCGCCCCGAAGGCCCCTAT
>JBBRHQ010000334.1:0-2030 GCA_038222365.1 Solirubrobacterales bacterium | reverse complement strand
GGGTGTCCCCTCGGTCGACTCCGGGCACGAGCTGAGCACGGCCGACGCGATCGCCCGCGGGGCGGAGCCCTACCGGGACATCCGCTACTTCTACGGCCCGGCGGGCGTCTACACCCTGGCCGGGGCCTTCGCGGTGTTCGGCACCGGCTTTGCGACGGCCTTCGCCTTCGGGCTGGTCCAGGCGTTCGCCATCCTCGGCGCCTTCTACGCCCTCTGCCGGCGGCTGCTCAGCGCCCTCCCGGCCTTCCTTGCCAGCGCCGTGCTGGCGGCCATCGGCTTCTCGGGAACGGCCTTCAACTTCGTCCTGCCGCACACGAACTCGGCGACCTTCGGGATCCTCTTCACGCTGCTCTTGCTGCTCGCCCTCTGCCGTGATCGGTTGCTGCTGGCCGGGCTCGCCGGCGGCGTGGTCTGCCTCACCAGACCCGAGTTCGCCGCCGTCGCGGCGGTCGCCTTCGGGGCCTTTCTGGTCGGGCGCTGGCGACAGCACGGCCTCGACTCGGCGCTGCGCGCACTGCCCTGGCTGGCGCTGCCCGCGCTCGCTCTCGCCGGCGCGGTCCTCGGGATCCTCGCGAGCGAGGCCGGGGCCGCGACCCTGTTCACCGAGAACCTCTGGCCGGTGGACTTCCTCCGGGTGACCGGCTTCGGGTCGCAGTCGAACTGGGCGCCCTTCGACCTGCAGAGCGCGGTCGCCACCGCCGCCCGCGCCATCGTCTACTGCTCCCTGCTGGCGGGGGTGCTCGGCTCGGCCAGCCTCTATTCCAGGGCGGTCGGAGCCCGGCAGCGGCTTCGCGCCCTCTGGCCGGTCGGCGCCGCCATTGCGGGCCTCCTGGTGATCGGCGCAGTTTGGTACGCGAGCGGGGCCTTCGCGGATGCCCGCTCGGCCGTCGGCTACGAGGTCGGCCATTTCCTGATCGGGATGAGCTGGCTGCCCGCCCTGGGCTTCGCGGCCGGCGCCTTCGCCCTGATCCGGCTGTGGCGCGGAGGGCCGCCGCCGCTCTCCAGCTCCTGGGGCTTCGACCTGGCGCTGATCGCGATCGCGGCCCTGCTCGGCGCCCGCGCCTACGATGCCTTCACCGCGAGGGTCTCCTATGCCCCCTACTACGCGGCGCCGCTCGTGCTCCTGCTGGCGTTGCTACACCAACGGCTTGCCAAACGCTGGCCGGAGACCCGGCTCGCCGCGATGGGAGCGCTCGCCGCGGTTGCCCTGGGGCTGGCGGTCTATGCGCAGGTCGCCCTCTATCCCGATGACGACGCGAGCGTCGACACGGCTCGCGGCAGCTTCGTGACGACGGCGGCCGCGGCGCCGGCGCTGCAGCGGACAATCGACTTCATCGACTCCCACACCGCGCCCGGCGAGCCGACCCTGGACCTTCCGGCCGACGCAGGGCTCAACTTCATGACCGACCGCCCGCCGGCCCTCTATGACGTGATGTTCCTTCCCGGCCTGCTCGACTCCCGCGCCGACCAGCGCGAGGCGATCGCCAGGCTCAGGGATGAGGGCGTCCGCTACGCGATCCTCAGCAGCCGCCGCTTCGACGGTTACGGCTTCAGCCGCTTCGGCGTCGATTACAACCGCCGGCTGGCAGGCTTCGTCGAGCGCCACCCTCCGGTCGCCAGGTTCGGGCGAGGCGAGCCCGCCGCGGCCGGCACCAACCCTTCCCGCTCCTACGCCGTCTACCGGATCGGGCCGTGACCGCGGAACGCCGGCACACCCCCGTCCCGTCCACGACCCAATGGAGGAGTGGATGAGCCCCGGCAGCGAAAACGGCCTCCCGCGCTCGGGGCCGCCCCGGCTCGAAGAGGTCCGCGCCCTGATCCTCGAGACCAGTGGCACGCTTCTTGCAGACCCCGAGGCGGTGATCTCGGGGTCCTCCGATGACCTCGATCTGCGAGACAGCGGGATGATCGACTCGCTCGGCTTTATCGAGCTGGTGGCGGCGATCGAGGACGCTCTGGACCTGGAGATCGATTTCGAGGGCATCGATCCCGAACAGATCACCGTGCTCGGCCCCCTGGCGCGCCACGTC
>JBBRHQ010000333.1:0-2125 GCA_038222365.1 Solirubrobacterales bacterium | reverse complement strand
GCTTGGGGCGTCTCGTAGGCGCCGGGGTCGGGGACCCTGGCTCGCAGCCAGAAGAGGAGGGCGATGGCCAGGACGCCGGGGATCGCGAGGACGGCGAAGGCGAGGCGGTAGTCGCCGTGGCGGACGGTCAGGACGGCGGCGAGCAGCAACGGGCCGAGGACGGCACCGGTCTGGCCCATGGCCTGGTGGGCCCCGAACGCGGTGCCGCGCCTGGTCGAGGAGGCGGCGTATGACAGCAGGGTGTCCTTGGCCGGGGAGCGGACCGCCTTGCCGAGCCGTTCGGTGCCGTAGAGGAGCAACGCGGGGGCCAGCAGGTTGGTGGCGCCGATGAGCGGGACGCTGGCGACGGTCAGGGCGTACCCGGCGATGGCCCAGGTCCAGTAGTGCCGGCTGCGTCGCATCAGGTAGCCGGAGGCGACCCGGAGCGCGTAGCCGATGAACTCTCCGGCGCCGGCGGCGATCCCGACGATGGTGGCGGACGCGCCGAGGGTGGCCAGGTAGGGGCCGATGATGGAGCGGGCGCCCTCGAAGATCATGTCCGCGAGCAGGCTGACCAGCCCGAACGCCAGCACGAAATGCCAGGGCAGCAGTCCCGGCTTGGCGCCCGACACCGCCTCGGTGGGGCGGGAGGGTCTCACCACGTCATCGAACCACCGGCGGTGCCCGACCGGCGGTGCGCGGCCGCTGGTCTGCTAATTGGCGGGGTAGGTCGGGCGGGGTGTCGGGGCGGGGGTCGCGGGTGCGCCGGTGGCGCCACCACTCGAAGGCGGCCGGGACGAGCGACACGGCGACGACGAGGAGGATCGCGACGTCGAGCTTGTCCTGGAGGACGGGGAAGGCCCGGCTGAGGAAGTAGCCGAGCAGGGTGACGACGCCGACCCAGAGTGCGGCACCGATGCCCGAGGTGAAGAACCGCCGGCGGTCCATCCGGCCCACGCCCGCCACGACGCTGATGAAGGTCCGGACGATGGGGACGAACCGGCCGACGACGATGGTCTTGTTGCCGTGCCGCTCGAAGAACTCGTGGGTCTGGTCGAAGTGGGCCTGGTTGAGGAAGCGCCCCTCTCGGTTGTAGAGCGCCGGACCGACGGCTCGTCCGATCTCGTAACCGGAGACGTTGCCGGCAATCCGTGGCTCGCCAGCGGCGGGTCTGGTAGTCGATCGGGGGCGGTGCGGTGTGGAGCTGCTCGGCGAGATTGTCGATGGCTTGCAGGAACGCCGGCCAGGTGTGCTCGTGGCGTAGGTGGCGCACGAGCGCTATCGGGTGGGCGGCGAAGCTCGCGGGCAGGCCGAGGTCGATCGCGATCAGGCGCCAGGGCCGGGTGGAGCCCACCTTGGCGAGCATCATCGCGGCAGCGGCCCGGCCGAGATGGTCCCCGTCGGTGACCCAGGGGGTGAGCGCGCCGGACCACAGCTGTTGCGGGATGAACGCCAACGGCACCGACCCCGACGGTGTTTCCGCCCGGGTGGCCGAGACGGCTGATGAGCCGGCCCTGGTGGCGTGGATGGAAAGGGACGGGGTGGGGTAACGCGGGCGGGAGGAGGCGGTGCGGAAGACGAGCTGGGCGGTAGGGCTGAGGCTGGCGGTCAGTGACCCGAGGCGGATGGTGGCCAGCAGCGGGTTGCGGCGGCGGCGGGTCAGGGCAGTCTCTGGCCCGATCGGGGTGACGGTGCCCGCCGGGTCGAGCAGCCCGTGCCGGTGTGCGTGGGCGGCGGCTGTCGTGGTGTCAGGTTGTCCCAGCACGGACAGGGCCGCCGAGAGGGCGTTCAGGACCGGGGTGGGGTCAGCGGCGGCGGTCACCAGCGGCTTGACGCTGCCGAGGTGTTCCACGAGCAGTTCGAGCACCGCGTTGAGGTGCTCGCCGGCGGAGGTCGGCACACCGCACACCGTGAGCTGGCCACCAGCGGGGGAGGGCCAGGTTCGGGCGGCCACGGCAAGTTGGTGCAGGCGCTGCTGGGCCGCGGCGCCTTCCACGCTGAGCGGGCTCGGCTCGTTCGGGGCGGTGCGCAGGTCGAACCCGCAGACCGTGTGTCGGCGGCGGGTCGCGTGGCCACCGGCCAACGGGGCGTCGCAGTGGGTGCTGGCGGTCCGCGCGGAGAGCCACCGCTGACCGTGGAAGGGCAC
>JBBRHQ010000332.1:0-2219 GCA_038222365.1 Solirubrobacterales bacterium | reverse complement strand
ATCGAGGCGAGCAGACCCTTTATCGCGCCGTGGGCCGGCATCAGCTTTCCCTTGACACCGGGCGCGTAGGACTCCTGGAGCAGCAGCGACTCGTCCAGCGTCCCCTTCTTCTCGATGATCTTCACGAAGGCGGCCTCGTGGTTGTGGCCGTTGTTCTGGTCTTTGATCCCCTGCTCGCCGGCCCGGCGGCGCAGGCGCATGATCTGATCCATCGGCGCGACGCCCTTCGGGCAGGCGTCGATGCAGGAGAAGCAGTGGGTGCAGTCGTAGATACCGTGGGGGTCCTGGGCGAGGTCGTAGAGGCGCTCCTCGGTCTCGGCGTCGCGGGGGTCGCCGACGAAGCGGTAGGCCTTGGCGAGGGCCGCAGGACCGATGAAGTCGGGGTCCGCCTCCATCGAGAGACAGGCCGAGACGCAGGCGCCGCACTGGATGCAGGCCATCGACTGGGTGATGTCGATCATCGAGTCCGGCTCGACCACGTACTCGCGCTCGGGCGGGTCGCCGGCCGGCAGCAGCCACGGTGTGACCCGGCGGATCTTCGTCCAATGGGTCGATTCCATGTCGGTGATCAAATCCTTGATCACCGGCATGTTCCCCATCGGCTCAACGATTATTGGCGCGGCCCGACCCGTGGTTGCCTCCTCTGCTCCCGAATCAAGCGCGGCCTCCTCTGCTCCAGCCCGATCGCGCTCACCATCACCGGAAGCCTCGCGATCGGGCTTCCGCGTCCGGGGGCCGCTTGGCGTCGCCTGGTCCGCTCCGTTGGCTCCGGCGGCCGCGTATTTATTGGCGTCAGCCTGGGCGTCGCCGATCTGGGTCTTGCAGGCGAGGCCCGACTGGCCGTTGATCTTCATCCCGCAGGAGCCGCAGATCGCCGCCCGGCAGGAGCAGCGCACCGAGAGCGAGCCGTCGTCGCGGTCCTTGGCCTGGAGGATCCCGTCGAGGACGCTCAGGGTGGGGTCGAGCTCGACCTCGAAGGACTCCCAGTAGGGGCCCTCGCCCGACTCGGGCAGGTAGCGGCGCACCTTCAGCTCGTAGGAAGCCATCGCTCAGTAAGTCCTTTCCTGGGGCTGCCATTGGGTGATCGTCACCTCTGAGAAGCTGATCTCGGGCCCGGCACCGTTGGCCGAGATGTCGATGTGCTTCAGCCACTCATCGTCGTTGCGCTCGGGGAAGTCGGTCCGGTACTGGGCTCCGCGGCTCTCCTTGCGCTCGATCGCCGCGACGCAGCAGCACTCGGCGTTGTCGAGCATGTAGCCGAGCTCGATCGCCCCCAGCACGTCCTGGTTGAAGACGCTGCCGCGGTCGTCGATGTAGGCGCTCGCCGCCTCCTCCTTCAGCCGGCGGACGGTCTCCAGCGCGGTCTGGATCCCGGCCTCCTCGCGGAACACGGCGACGTGCTTGTCCATCGTCGTGCCCAGATCGAGCTTGATCTCCGAGACCCGGCGGCCCGAGCCCTTCTCGCGGGAGGCGATCTCCTCGATCGCGGCGCTCTCGTCGGCGAGCAGCGAGGGTGAGACCCGGGCCAGCGGAGTCGCCTTCGCCCGTGTCGCCGCATCGATTCCGGAGGCCTTGCCGAAGATCAGCGTGTCGAGCAGCGAGTTGGCGCCAAGCCGGTTGCCGCCGTGGACCGAGACACAAGCGGTCTCGCCGGCGGCGTAGAGGCCGGCGACGTTGGTGCGGCCCCGCACGTCGGTCTTCACCCCGCCCATCGTGTAGTGGTTGCCGGGCTTGATGTGGATCGGCTCGCGGGTGATGTCGACCCCGGCGAAGTCGCGCCCGACGAGGACGATCTCGCGCAGCGCCTCGTGGATTCGCCTGCGCGGCACGACGGTGATGTCGAGGGCCACCGTGCCGTCGGGGAACCCGCGGCCCTCGTCGATCTCGGTCTGCTCGGCGCGGGAGACGACGTCACGGGAGGCCAGCTCCATCTTGTTCGGCGCGTAGCGCTCCATGAAGCGCTCGCCCTTCGCGTTGAGCAGATGGGCGCCCTCGCCGCGGGCCCCCTCGGTGATCAGGAAGCCCTTTCCAGCCAGCGTCGTCGGGTGGTACTGGATCATCTCCATGTCCATCAGCTTCGCCCCGACCCGGTAGGCCATCGCAATCCCGTCGCCGGTGCAGATCAGCGCGTTGGTGGTCGGCTTCCAGGCCTGGCCATTGCCGCCGCAGGCGAGGATCACCGACTTCGCCCGGAACAGCTCGATCGAGCCGTCGGCGAT
>JBBRHQ010000331.1:0-2238 GCA_038222365.1 Solirubrobacterales bacterium | reverse complement strand
CTCCGCCTCGCCCAGCGAGCGCTGGGTGAAGGTCGAGAACCAACGCATCGAGTCAACCTCGTCGCCGAACAGCTCGATCCGCACCGCCCGTTCCTCGGTCGCCGGGAAGACGTCGAGGATTCCGCCCCGGATCGCGAACTGGCCCCTGTCGGTGACCTGCTCGCCCCGCTCGTAGCCGGCCGCGACCAGGTCGTCCCCGAGGGCGCCGAGATCCATCTCCTCCCCGCGCGAGACAGAGAACCCGGCCGGGCGCAGCGAAGCGTCCGGGACGGTCTCGGCCAGCGCGACCGCGCTGGCGACGACCACCGGATCGCTCTCGGCGGAGAGGGCGTCGAGGGCGTCTATCCGCAGGCCCACCAGGTGCGGCGGAGGGGTGATCTGCGAGGCGTAGCCCGTCCCGCGGGTCGGGTAGTAGCGCACCCGGCGGGGCGCCAGGTAGGCGCGCAGGTCGGCGGCCATGTCGCGGGCGGAGCGATCGTCGGGGGTGACCAGCAGCGCCGGGCGCCCGGCGAGGCCGCGGTCGTCCTCCAGCAGCGAGGCGATCAGCAGCGGGCGCAGGGCGGCCGAGGCCCGAAGCTCGACCCCCCGGCCCGGGACGGCGTCGTGAACCCGCCCGCAGAGCGCGTGGATGCGCTCGTGCTCGAGGGCGATGTCGAGGACGGGGCGGAGGGACATTCGGGAATGAAGGCTAGGTCACGGGTCACAGGTCACAGGTGGCCGGTGACCGACCGGTGACCCGTGACCCGTGACCCCTGCCCGTCCTTCATTCGCGATACGGCAACCCGGGCCCACTGCGCTGCCACTCCACCTGTCCCTCGCCCTCCGCCCGGGAGCGCTCCTCAACCTGGTCCCAGCCGTGCAGCATCCGCTTGATCCGGGCGACCGCCTCGGGCGGGTGGACGGCCACCTCCGCGGCGAGCTCGAGCGCCGCCTCCTCGGTCCCCGCGGCCGGCGCGACCCGGTTGACGAGGCCGCTGCGCAGTGCCTCGTCGGCGCCGACGGTGCGCGAGCTGAGCAGCAGGTACTTGGCAGTCGCAAGCCCGCAGAGTGTGACCAGGCGGGCCGGCCCGACCGGCACCCCGAGGGCAGCGCCTGGGAATCGCATCCGCAGGTTCGACCCCCCGACCCTCATGTCGCAGGCGATCGCGATCTCGGCGCCGCCGCCGACCACGTCGCCGTGGCAGACCGCGATCGTCGGCTTCGGGAAGGAGGTGATCGCGTCGTAGAGGTCGGCGAAGAGCTCCATCCGCCGCACCTTGCCCTGCTCGTCGAGCTCCTCGCGGACGTCGGCCCCGGCGGAGAGGCCCATGTGGTCGGCCGAGGAGATCACCAGCACCCGCACCGCGTCATCGCCGCGGCCGACCGCCAGATGCTCGAGCATCTCCACGAGCATCTGCGTGTTGATCGCGTTGCGGGCGCCGGGGCGCTCCAGCCGCAGCAGGCCGACCTCCGCCCTCACCCCATAGGTGGTCAGCTCATCCACGGTCGGGCCCCTCGGTGCTCTCCGCCGCGACGTCGCCCCCTCCCTCGGCTTCTCCGGCGACGATCAGCCCGACCAGCCGCTCAGCCTCCTCCGCGGCCCGGTCGATCAGCGCCTCGACCTCCTCGGCCGGCTCGGAGAAGCGCGAAAGCACGTAGCCGGAGACCACTTCGGGATCGGTCGAGTCGGGACGGCCGACCCCCGCCCGGACCCGCCAGAACTCGGGCCCGCCGAGGCCCCGGCGAAGGCTCTTCAGTCCGTTGTGGCCTGCCAGGCCACCGCCGAGCCTCACCCGCACAGCGCCGAACTCGAGGTCGATCTCGTCGTGGAGGACGACGACGCGCTCCAGCGGCGCCCGCAGCTCGCCGCGCGCCGGGCCGGCGGCGGAGCCGGACTCGTTCATGAAGGTCTGGGGCAGAAGCAGCGCAACGCGCGGCCCGCCCGGTCCGGCCCTTCCCTCCGTGATCTGGCCGCCGAAGCGCTGCCGGGGCCTCGGCATCTCCCAGCGCCGCGCCAGCTCAGCCGCGATCCGGAAGCCGATGTTGTGCCGGGTCCGCTCGTAGCGGGAGCCCGGGTTGCCCAGGCCGATGATCAGGATCCGCTCGCCGCTCTCGCCCTCGCCGCGATCATCCCGGCGGCGGAAGATCGACAGGCCCCTACTCCCCCTCGGAGTCGCCCGAGTCCGACTCGGCCGGCTCGCCTTCCTCGGCCGCGGGCTCCTCGCCCTCGACCGGCTCGCCGTCCTCGCCGACCAGCTC
>JBBRHQ010000330.1:0-2288 GCA_038222365.1 Solirubrobacterales bacterium | reverse complement strand
CGGTGCGGGAGCGCTCGCAGAGCGAGAAGCTCGATCCGCGAGTGTTGCGCACGATTCGCTGGTGGCGGCAGGTGTCGCAGAGGCCTGCGGGCGGTGCGGGCATGGCCCCAGCGTAGCCGCGGCGCCCGCGACCGAAGCGCACCTACTTCACTTTGTAAAGTCTGGCTGGAATGACCACGTTGAGGCGGTTGATGGGCTTCCTTCGCCCCCACCGGCGGGCCCTCTGGGGCTCGCTCGTCTTTGCGTGGGCCGCGATGGGCATGACCGTCCTGATTCCCTGGCTGGTCGGGCGGTCGGTCGACGCCATCGAGCGCCAGGACGAGAGCGCGCTTCTCCCCCTCGCGGGAGCGATCGTCGCTGCGGCGGTACTCCGGGTCGGGTTGACCGTCGTCCGGCGCGTGGTCGCCGGCAAGGTCTCGCTCGCGGTCGAGTTCGACCTCCGGGAGCGCTTCTACCGCCACCTGCAGGCCCAGGAGCTCGGCTTCTTCGACGGACAGCAGACCGGGCAGCTGATGTCACGGGCAACCGTCGATCTGCAGTCGATCCGTTTCTTCCTCGGCTACGGGCTGATCTTCATCACCCAGAACCTGCTGACCATCACCCTGGCCACCGCGGTGATGTTGGCGATCGACCCGCTGATGGCCCTGCTGGCGCTGACGCCGGCGCCGCTCGTCATCCTCGCCGCAGCCAGGTACAGCAACCTCTCGCGCCCCGCGCTCCAGGAGGTCCAGCAGCGGCTCGCCGAGCTGACCGCCGAGGCGGAGGAGAACGTCTCGGGGATCCGCATCGTCAAGGCCTTCGCCCGGGAGGAGCACCAGCTCCACCGCTTTCAGCGGGCGGTCGGCCGTGTCTTCGACCAGAGCATCTACACCACCCGGCTGGCCGCCTTCTTCTCGCCGCTGATCGGGCTGCTGCCGCAACTCGGCACTGCTCTGGTCCTGCTGGTCGGGGGCCACCAGGTGATCAACGGCAGCCTCAGCCTCGGGGACCTGACCGCCTTCTACACCTACCTGGTGATGCTGGCGGCGCCGATGCGGATGCTCGGGGTGACCCTGGGGATGGCCCAGCGGGCGGTGGCCTCCGGCAACCGGCTGTTCGAGATCCTCGACCGCAAGCCGCTCATACAAAGCCCCGCGGGAGCGGGGCCGCTCCCGCGGGGTGGCGGAAGCGTCCAGCTCGAGGACGTCTCCTTGCGCTACAAGGGCTCCGAGCCGGCGCTGAGCGGGATCGACCTCGAGATCGAGCCCGGGCGCACCGCGGCGCTGGTCGGGCCCTCCGGATCGGGCAAGACCAGCCTGGTGGCGTTGATCGCACGCCTCTATGACGCAAGCGAGGGGGCCGTCCGCATCGACGGCGCCGATGTCCGCAGCGTCGATCTGCACTCTCTGCGCTCCGAGATCGCCTTCGTCGCCGACGACAGCTTCCTCTTCTCGGCGCCGATCGCCGAGAACATCGGCTACGCGCGCCCGGGGGCCTCGCGCGAGGAGATCGAGACGGCGGCGAGGCGGGCTCAGGCCGACGGCTTCATCCGCGGGCTCCCCGACGGTTACGAAACGGTGGTCGGGGAGCGCGGCCTGACCCTCTCGGGGGGCCAGCGCCAGCGGGTTGCGATCGCCCGCGCCCTGCTCGCCGACCCGAGGATCCTGATCCTCGACGACGCCACCTCCTCGGTCGATGCGACCACCGAGCGGACGATCAAGGAGGGGTTGCGCGAGGTAATGGAGGGCCGCACGACCCTGGTCATCGCCCACCGCCTCTCGACCGTCTCGCTCGCCGATGAGGTCGTGGTGATGGACGGCGGGCGGATCGTCGATCGAGGCACCCACGACGAGCTGCTCGAGCGCTGCGGCTTCTACTCGGAGATCGCCGAGCACGGGCTCGCCGACTCGGTCTTCCTCCAACGCGACCTCGAGCAGCGCGAGGAGATGGCGAGACTGTGAGCGGGCGAGACGGAAACAGGGGCGAGCGCGAACGCGAGGAGGAGCACCGCGAGGAGGTCCGCGCCGTCGAGGAGGTCGAGGAGGAGCAGGCCGCCTACTCGCCGGAGCGGAATCGGCTCCAGAACGTCTTCCTGCTGTTCGCGGCCCTCTGGCGACTGCTGCGGGGCGAGGATCAGCGCGGGCGCAAGGTCCGCTGGCTGGTCGGTCTGCTGCGGCCCTACCGCGGCCGGGTCGGGCTGATGTTCGTAGCCCTCTTGATCGCGACGGCCGCCGGGCTCGCGCCTCCATACCTGGCAGGAAAGGCGATCGACTCGGGGATCATTCCGGGGGACGGCGAGGCGCTCAACC
>JBBRHQ010000329.1:0-2335 GCA_038222365.1 Solirubrobacterales bacterium | reverse complement strand
CTCGTCGGCGCCCGACGGACCCGACTCGAAGAGCTCTCGGCGGCTGGTGACGGCAAAGCTACGCTGGCCCTCAAGGCGGTCCAATCCCTCGACCGCTACGTCTCGGCGACGCAGCTGGGGATCACCTTGGCGTCGCTGGGCCTCGGCATGATCGGCAAGCCCGCCCTCGCCGGGCTCCTGGAACGCTTCTTCACCTTCCTGCCGGACTCGCTCGCCTCGATCACCACCCACACCGTGGCGGTGGCGATCTCCTTTTCCCTGATCAGCACGCTGCACATCGTCCTGGGCGAATTGGTCCCCAAGTCGCTGGCGATCCGCTTTCCCGAAGAGGTCTCCCGCTGGATCACCCTGCCGCTGATCGGCTTCGCGTGGGTGATGCATGGGCCGATTCACGTGCTCAACGGCACCGCGAACTGGCTGCTGGCCCGCGGTGGGGTGGCGCCGGTCGACGGCCATGAGCGACTGCACTCCTCGGACGAGATCCGGATGCTGGTCGAGCAGTCCGGCGAGGGGGGATCGCTTGGCAAGGAACCCGCTCGCCTCCTCGAGGGCGTCTTCGAGTTCAGCGAGAAGACCGCCGAGGATGTGATGACCCCGCGAACCGACGTGAGTGCCCTCAATGCCGATCTGAATGTGGAGGAGGCCGCCGACGAGGTCGCACTGGCTGGCCGTTCCCGGTACCCGGTGTACACCGAATCCCTCGACGAGATCGTCGGCGTCGTCCACGCCAAGGACATTCTGCGCGCGGTGCGGCAGGCGCCCGGCAGCACGCTCCGCACCATCATGCGGGCGCCGCTCTTCGTGCCCGGCACACGCGAGGTCGAGGACGTCCTGGCCGACATGAAGCGGCTCAAGACTCACCTGGGGGTGGTGCTGGACGAGTACGGCGGCACCGCTGGCCTGGTGACGATGGAAGATCTGCTTGAGGAGATCGTCGGCGAGATCTTCGATGAGTACGATCCGATCGAGGCGGCGGCGCTGGCGGCCACGGCCGATGGCTCGGTGGTGATCGACGGCGCCACGACCTTGGGCGATTTCAATCATCGCTTCGAGACGCGCCTCGACGAGAGCGACTACACGACGCTCGGCGGCTTCCTCTTCGGGCACCTCGGAAGACTCCCGAAAACCGGGGACCGGATCACCATCGGCCATCACCTGTTCGAGATCGCCGCGATGGCGGGGCGGCGTGTGGACTCGGTTCGGGTCATATTGACCCCATGATGAACCGCTCGTCCATCGCCCCGGTGCCCCCGGGGACCCTCGACTTGACCGGGCCGGCCGTGCGCCGGCGCCGGAGCCTGCAGCGCGCCGCCATGACGGTGCTCGAATCCGCCGGCTTCGAGGAGTGCATCCCCCCGACCTTCGAATACGACGAAGTCTTCCTCCGCGCGGGTGGGGCCGAGGTCGCCGATCGCCTGCTCCGCTTTCCGGACCAGGACGGGCGGCTGCTGGCCCTGCGATACGACTTCACCGCCGCCGTGGCACGCGTCGCGGCGACGTCGTTCGCCGACGTGCCGCCCCCGCTCGCGCTCTGCTACTCCGGCAAGGTCTACCGGCAGGAGCCGGATCGGGTGGGGCGCCCGCGGGAGATCTTGCAGGTCGGGGCGGAGATGCTCGGAATGGCCGGCGCGGCAAGCGACGTGGAGCTGGTGCGACTCACCCTCAAGCTGCTCGCCGCGCTCGCGCCAGCCGATTACCAGGTGAACCTTGGCCATGTCGGGGTGCTCGCGCCGGGCTTTGCGGCGCTGCCGAGCGAGCGGCGCAGCGAAGTGCGTCGCTGGGTGGACCGCAAGGATCGCGCAGCCCTCGCGCAGCATCTCGCGACGCTGGACTCCCCGGCGCGCGAGCTCGCCTCGCTCCCGTTCGTCATCGGACGCCGCGATGCGCTCGAGGCGGCACTCCCGACCGCGCCAGCCGCCGTGCGTCCCGGACTCGAGGAGTTGCTCGCCCTCGACGCCGCCCTCACCGACGACGAACGTCTCCACGTGGTGTACGATCTCGGCGAGGTGCGCGGGCTCGACTACTACACCGGGATCCACTTCGAGGTCTTCGTGAGCGGGGCCGGACGCGCCGTCGGCGCGGGGGGGCGCTACGACGACCTCATGGCGCGCTTCGGCCGCCCGATGCCGGCCGTGGGCGTGTCCCTCGATCTCGATGCGCTCGCGGAGCTGGCACCATGATGGCCACCTTGCGCTTCGCCCTCGCAAAGGGGCGGCTCTACGAGCAGGCCGTGGAGCGCCTCGCCGCTGCCGGCATCCAGATCGCCAGCGATCCGGGCCGCAAGCTGCTCATTCCGACCAGTGACCCGCAGCTCGAGATCATTGTCGTCAAGCCC
>JBBRHQ010000328.1:0-2338 GCA_038222365.1 Solirubrobacterales bacterium | reverse complement strand
TCACGATCGTGCGGGGAGTCCCCTACGACCGGGCCCTGACGACGATGGCGGGCTTCGAGATGTGCCGTCGCTGCCGGGCCGAGTACGAGGATCCCGCTGACCGCCGCTTCCACGCCGAGCCGAACGCCTGCCCGGACTGCGGGCCGCGAGCCTGGCTCGCCGGCCCCGACGGCAGCCCTGTGGAGGAAGGAGATCCGGTCGCCGGCGCCGCGGAGGCGCTGCTCGGCGGGGCGATCCTCGCGGTCAAGGGGATCGGCGGCTTCCACCTCGCCTGCAGCGCCACCGCGGAGGCGGCGGTATCGCGGCTTCGGTCCCGAAAGCACCGCGAGGAGAGGCCCTTCGCGCTGATGGCGCCCGGCATCTCCTCGGCCCGGGGCCTGGTCGAGCTGGACGCCGGGGAGGAGGCGCTGCTCTGCTCGGCGCAGCGCCCGATCATCCTCGCGCGGCGCCGAGAGGGGGCGAGGGTGGCGGCCTCGGTTGCCCCCGGCAAGCCCGACCTCGGCGTGATGCTGCCCTACTCGCCGCTTCACCACCTGCTGCTGGGCGACGCGGGCCTGGCCCTGGTGATGACCAGCGGCAACGTCTCCGACGAGCCGATCGCCTACCGCGACGTCGACGCCATCGAGCGGCTGGGGGGGATCGCCGATCTCTTCCTGCTCCACGATCGCCCGATCGAGACGCGGACCGACGACTCGGTGCTGCGCGCCTCCTCGCGGGGCCCGCTGCTGCTGCGGCGCTCCAGAGGCTACGTACCGTCCAGCCTCGGCCTGCCGCAGAGCGCGCCCCCCCTGCTCGCCTGCGGAGCGGAGCTGAAGAACACCTTCTGCCTCGCCAAGGGCGGGAGGGCCTGGGTCAGCCACCACATCGGCGACCTGGAGAACCTCGAGACGCTGGCCGGCTTCGAGGCGGGGATCGAGCACTTCGAACGGCTCTTCGCGGTCGAGCCCGTGGCGGTCGCCCACGACCTCCATCCCGAGTATCTCTCGACCAAGTACGCGCTGCAGCGCGACGGGGTGGAGCAGCTCGGTGTCCAGCACCATCACGCCCACCTCGCCGCTTGCCTCGCCGAGCATCGGGAGATCGGCCCGGCCCTGGGAGCGATCTACGACGGCACCGGCTACGGACCCGATCAGACGATCTGGGGCGGCGAGCTGCTGGCCGGCGGGCTCGATGACTATCAGCGGGTCGGGCTGCTGTGGCCGGTGCGGCTGCCGGGAGGAGAGGCGGCGATCCGCCAGCCCTGGAGGATGGCCTGCGCCTGGCTCGCACAGGCGCATGGAGAGGAGAGGCCCGCGATACCCCCTGCCCTGAGGAACGAGGTCGAGCCAAAGGGATGGAACGAGGTCTGCGCGCTACTTCGCTCCGGAGTCGCCTCGCCGCCGACCACCAGCATGGGCCGCCTCTTCGACGCGATCGCGGCGATCTGCGGTCTGCGCGGCGCCGTCAACTACGAGGGACAGGCGGCGGCGGAGCTGGAGGCGGCGGCGGATCTCGGCGAGCGGCGCGATTACCCCTTGCCGCTGCTCGAAGCGGGCCCCGAGCACGGCGGGGCGCTGCTGCTCGACGCCCGCGAGCTGGTCCTGGCGCTGAGCGAAGCCGCCGCGGCCGGCGCCCGGCTCCCGGAGCTCTCGGCCCGCTTTCACAACGCGGTCGCGGCGGGGACGGCGAGGGCCCTGACGGTGGAGGCGGAGCGCCGCGGAATCGACCTCGTGGTGCTCTCCGGAGGGGTCTTCCAGAACCGCCTGCTTCTGGAGAGGACCTCCGAGCGGCTCGCGGGGAACGGCCTGCGGGTGCTCAGCCCGCGAGCACTGCCCCCCAACGACGGCGGCATCTCCTTCGGCCAGGCGGCGATTGCGGCCGCCGTTCTGGCCGGCTAGATCGTCGGTCCCCAGCGCGGGCGGGAGGACCAGCCGGGCCCGACCCGCTTGCGGGCCCACACCCGGCCCCGGCGCAGGACCTCGACCTTGTGCGGTCCCATCTTCCAGGGGTGCGGCCCGATGCAGCCGTAGTGCTCTCGCACATTGGCCTTCAGCTCTCCCCGGTGCTCGCCGCAGGCGTAGCGGGCGCGGCCGTAGAGGCCGCCACCGTGCCAGACCAACCAGTGGCCGGGATCGGCATCGAGATAGGTCCCGAACAAAAGCTCCTGGAGCTGCGCCTCGAGGGCGCGCCTGGTCGGCGGATCGGGCTCCGCGGAGCAGAACTCGCATCTGAACAGGATCTTTACCGGCATCGGATCAAATCATCGCGGGTCGGTGCTGCCGGCCGCAACCGGGGCGCTGACCCCCGCCCCCCAGCGCTCCTCGATCCGCCCGAAGCGCCAGACGGCCAACGCAGTCGC
>JBBRHQ010000327.1:0-2356 GCA_038222365.1 Solirubrobacterales bacterium | reverse complement strand
TCGGGCTCTCTCCGATCGAGATCGCCGATGCCCTGGGCAAGACCGAGAGCTCGGTCCACGGCCTCCATCACCGCGGCCGGCGCACCCTGCAGTCGGCCCTGGTCGAGCTGGGCGCCGCCCCGGTGGTCTTCCCCGCCGCCTAGGCGCTGGGTCAGTCCTCGAGGACGCTGCGACCGATACGGCCGGTTTCGAGGTGGGCGGCGAAGTAAAGGGCGGCGTGCTCGGCCAGCCGCTCGGCTGAAACGCCCTGCCGGTCGGCTTCGCGCTCAAGCGCCTCCCAGGGCGCCTCGTCGATGGTGATCTGCACCCGGACCCCCTCCCCCTCGATCAACTCGCGACGGAAGCGGGGGTATGCCCACCCCGGCGCGGCGTCCTTCTCGGTCAGGTAGTAGCGGATCGCCAGGGCAAGTGGGGGCCCGAGGCTGGTCGCCTCCGTATTGCTCTCTCCCCGCAGCGCCCTGAGGCTGATCTCGCCGAGGATGACGTTGACGATCCGCGGCACGGCTATCCTCTCTCGTCTTCTCGCAAGCGGACTGGGGCACCCATACTATTTCGGCGGTCGGTCGTCGACCTCCCCATTTCTCGGTGAGTTGACCCGGTGGAGCGCGGCACGGGCCTCGTCGGGATCTAGGAACTCTTCGACGCGGACGACCCGGTTCCCCTCGAAGGTCGCGATCGTCGCGATTCTCACCTCGACGTCGGCTCCGCTGCCGAGACCGGCACCGCGCAGACGCCCCACCGCCAGCACCCGGTCGGCGTCCTCCACGACTTCCTCCGCCTCATAGGACATTTCGGGCATCGTCTGCCGCCAATCCTCAAGGTAGGCCATGATCGCCTCCCGGCCGCGGTGCGTGTCCGCCGCCGGATGCTGGCGCGCCACCACCCACTCGACGTCGGGATCGGCGAGGGCCGCCATTGCATCTGTGTCTACGCGGTTGTAGGCCTCGATCCAGCGACGCACCCGCTCTGTGCGGTCTTCGCTCACCGCCGCGTCAGCCGCTCGGCGTGACCCGATAGGCGTCGAAGACGGAATCGACGTTTCGGATCCGCGAGATGCACTGCTTCAGCTGGTGGGTGTCGCCGACCTCGACCACGAAGCGATTCTTGACCATCGGGTGCTTGGTCGTGCAGCTCGCCTCGAGGATGTTGATCCCCGCCTCCGCCAGAGTCCGCGAGAGGTCCTCGAGCAGGCGGGTGCGGTCCCAGGCGTCGACCTGCAGCTCGACCCGGTAGGAGGACTCGTTGTCCCCACCCCAGCTGACCTCGACGAATCGCTCCGGCGCCTTCTTCAGCGCCTTCACGTTGCGACAGTCCTCGCGGTGGATGGTGATTCCCCGGCCGAGGGAGACGTAGCCGACGATCTGATCGCCCGGCACCGGCCGGCAGCACTTCGCCAGGCGCACCACGACGTCCTCCACCCCCTTCACCTGGATCCCGAAGTTCGAGGCCTCCTTGGTGCGTCGCTCGGCGTCCTCGCGCCCGGAGGCGATCCCCAGCGGGGCCCGCTCCTCGACCGCCTCCCCCGCCTTCAGCCGCTGCATCAGCTTGTTGGCGACCGTCTTCGCGGGGATCTTCCCCTGCCCCAGGGCGATGTAGAAGTCGGTCGCCTTGCGAAAGCCCATCTCGCGGAAGACGTCGGCGAGCAGCGGCGACATCGCCAGCTTCTGCATCGGCAGGTTGCGCTTCCGCAGGGCCTGCTCGAGCACTTCCCGCCCGTGCCTCTCGGCGTCCTCGCGGCGCTCCTCCTTAAACCATGCCCGAATCTTGTTGCGGGCACGGCTGGTGCGGACCAGCTTCAGCCAGTCCCTGGAGGGACCGCGCTCGCGCTTCGCGGTCAGCACCTCGACTATGTCGCCCGATTTCAGCTGGTAGTGGAGGGGGACGATCTTGCCGTTCACCTTGGCGCCGACGCAGCGGTGGCCGACGTCCGTGTGAACTGCGTAGGCGAAGTCGAGGGGGGTCGATCCACCCGAGAGGTTCTTGACCTCGCCCTTTGGAGTGAAGACGAAGACCTCGTCCTCGAAGAGGTCGACCTTCAGCGACTCCAGGAACTCCGCCGGGTCCTGCTCGCCCTCGGCCTCGACCAGTTGACGCAGCCAGGTCATCTTCTCGCGCCTCGGGTCCCCCTTTCCGCCCTCCTTGTAGGCGACGTGGGTGGCGATCCCGAACTCCGCCAGCTCGTGCATCTCGGCTGTGCGGATCTGGATCTCCAAGGGCTTGCCCTCGGTCCAGATCACGGTCGAGAGCAGCGCCTGGTAAATGTTGGCCTTCGGCATCGCCACGAAGTCCTTGAAGCGACCGGGAAGCGGCTTCCACAGCGAGTGGATGACGCCGATCGCCCCGTAGCAGTCCTTGA
>JBBRHQ010000326.1:0-2358 GCA_038222365.1 Solirubrobacterales bacterium | reverse complement strand
GGCGAGAGCTACCGGATGCGGGGCCACCGCGAGAAGCTCAGCCAGCTCCGGGCAGCGGTCTCAGGGGGTGGGGAATTTCAGTGATCAGGGGTGGGGACTTTCGCTGATTGTTGACGCCGCCTGAATACTCCCCACCCTGCGCCGACTGAAAAAGGGACCCCCTCGGCGTCCGAGGCGGTCCGAACCCTGATCTCGTCAGGCGCAGTCGAGGTCAGGAGCAGGAGTGATCGCAGTGGAGCAGTGGGCGGAGATTCGTCGCATGCACTTCGTCGAGGGCCACGCGATCAAGGAGATCGCCCGCCGCACCGGCCGCGACCGAAAGACGATCCGACGCGCCTTGCGCAGTGCCGAGCCCCCGACCTACAAGCGCCCGGGCCGGCCATCGAAGCTCGACCCCTTCAAAGACGAGATCAACCGCATCCTCAAGACCGACCCCGAGATCCCCTCGATGCGGATCCGCGAGCTGATCGCTGAGCTCGGTTTCGACGGAGCCAAGACGATCACAGACGACTACGTCCGCGAGGTCCGCCCGATCCACAGCCCGCCCCGCACCTTCCAGCGCACCACCTACGCTCCCGGCGAGCTCTGTCAGTTCGACCTCTTCGAGCCGAGCTTCGAGATCCCGGTCGGCTGGGGCCAGACCCGTCGCGGTTGGTTGGTGACCTCCGCGCTCGGCTACTCGCGGGCGATCTCAGCAGCGCTGATCTTCTCCAAGACCGCCCCCGACATCCTCTGGGGCATGCGCCGCTGCCTTGAGTCCTTCGGCGCCCTGCCCGAGACCCTGGTCTGGGATCGCGAGGCGGCGATGCACCGCGGTGGTGGCCAACCGACCGATGAGCTCGCAGCCTTCTGCGGCGCCCTGCCGGCGGGCTGGATCATCCTCGATGCCCGCGACTGCCAGGCAAAGGGACTGCTCGAGCGCGCCCACCGCTTCATCCGCTCGAGCTTCGAGCCGGCCCGCTGCTTCGCCGGAGTCGACGACTACCAGACCCAGCTCGATCGCTGGGTCGCAGAGCGAGCGAACCCCAGACGTCATCAGGGCATCCGCGCCGTCCCGGCCGAGCGCTTGACCCAGGAGCGCAAGAGCATGCGGCCCTTGCCCGATCAGATGCCGCGCACCGATCTCCGCTTCACGCTCAGGGTCCCCCCGCAGCCCTACTTCCGCTTCGACCGCAATGACTACTCGCTCGACCCCCACCTGGTCGGCCGCCGGGTCGAGATCCGAGCCGGCCAGCGGGCGATCTGCGCCGTCTCCCTCGACACGGGCGAGCTGATCGCCACCCACCGCCGCGTCTTCGCCGGCGGGCTCACCTTCACAGACCCTGCCCACCAGCAGGCCCTCGACGAGCTCCGCGGGATTCGCAAGCGACCCCGCGAGCCCATCGTCGAGACCCGCCCCCTGGCCCGCTACGACGAGCTGATCCCCGCATGAGCAAGACCGCCGAGCTCACCCATCTGTTCCGCAGCCTCAAGGCGCCTGCAGCGGCCCGGGCGATGGCGAAGCTCGCCGAGCGAGCGCGGGAGGAGGAGTGGTCGTTTGAGCGCTTCGCCGAGGCGCTGCTCTCAACCGAGGTCTCCGCCCGCGAGTCCCACGGCGGCGAAAACCGGATCAAGGCGGCACGCTTCCCGGCCCGCAAGACCCTGGAGGAGTTCGACTTCGGCTTTCAGCGCTCGGTCAAAAAGACCGTGGTCAGCCACCTCGGCCAGCTCGACTTCCTCCATGGCAAAGAGAACGTCGTCCTCTTGGGCCCGCCGGGGACCGGGAAATCACACCTGGCAATTGCGATCGGGATCCGCGCCTGCCTGGCGGGTCAGCGGGTCGCCTTCGCCACCGCGACCGAGTGGGTCGCGAGGCTCGGTGACGCCAAGCGCGCTGGCAACCTCGAGGCCGAGCTGACTCGCCTCGGCCGGATCCCCCTGCTGATCGTCGACGAGGTCGGCTACATCCCCTTCGACCCCGAGGCCGCGAACCTGATGTTCAGCCTCGTCAGTGCCCGCTACGAGCGGGCCTCGATGATCGTCACCTCCAACAAGCCCTTCTCGGCCTGGGGGGAGATCTTCGGCGACGAGGTGACCGCCGCGGCAATGATCGATCGGCTCGTTCACCACGCCGAGATCCTCGCGCTCAAGGGCGATAGCTACCGGCTGCGTGACAAGGACCTCGGCCGGCCTCAACCGCGCTCGGATTGAGCGCCAGATCCTCCTGCTCCGCTCCGCCTACGGCTCCGCTTCCGCAGGAGGATCTACTCGGAGGGGGTGACTTTTCAACCGGCGCAGAGGGGTGACTTTTCAACCGGCCTTGACAGTCGTCGGTTCGGAGCCGATCAGCCGCTTGCCGAAGCCCCGCTCCAATCAACG
>JBBRHQ010000325.1:0-2359 GCA_038222365.1 Solirubrobacterales bacterium | reverse complement strand
GAGTCCGCGTTCGACGTCGATCACGCTCAGCCCGGGGCCGGTGATGCTCTGCTCGCTGAGCAGGACGAAGTGGGCATCGCCGTCCCCGTCGGGGTCGACGCGCTCGACGTAGATGATCGTCCCCTCGGCGCTGCGGCAGTTCGAGGCCCCGACTGGACAGCGGGCGCGGCGAAGGGGCGCCGGCGACGCGGGCCGATGCGCCGCCGCGTTGGATGAGCCCTTTACCGCCGCGGTCGAATCCGCCTTCTCCGGCGCAGAGGTTATGACGGGCGCGCCCGCATCCTCGCCGCCACAGCCCGCGGCGGTGAGCAGGGCCGCAGCCCCGAGGATCACGGCAACCTTCATGCCAGCACACCGTAGGGGGTGCGGCGGGGCCTCTGGCGGCGCGGGTTAGTGTTCCGGCAACCAATGCTCGCCCCGCTCTGGGCTGCAAGCCTGCTCCTGGCGGCGTCCAGCCGCCGAGGCGGCGCCGCCATTCCGACTCCCTGGGTCCTTCCAATGCTTGACTTTCGCTCGCCGGGAGCGGGTCAGCATCACTGGACTGGGCACTACTAGGAAGCGCGTGTGACCGCGGACTTCGCCGCCCGGCAGAGGATGCGGCTGCCGGGCGGCCCAACGCTTTGGCTCTTCGCCTTGGCGTAGTAGAGGCCTGACTTCGGGCGCCTGCTCAGGTTGAGTCTCCAACGGCCGGCTGCGCTGCTCCGGTCGGAGCCGATCGCCGGGTCGGCGCCGCGGGCGCTGCGATAGACGGCCACCCGGCGGTGCTTGGCGCAGAGGGGCTGCGCCGAGCTGACCCTGCCGGCGAAGTAGGGGCCACCTCGCGCGTAGCCGATGGTCACCGTGCTGTCATGGCTCGCCGCCTGCGCGAGCGCTGCGGTCGGGATCGCGGCAGCCAGGGCCGCGGCTGCGGCCAGGGATACGCCTCGCCTCATTGTCACTCCTTCGGTTGCGGTCAGAACGGTGGCGACCCTATGAGGGCGGTGGTAAGCCCCGCCCAGATGCCGGTAAAGGGTGAGACAAGCCGGCGCCGGCCGCAATCCTCCTGCTCGAGATCCCCCACTTCGCGATGGAGCGCCGCATGCTGCTCGGGATCGGGTAGCGGGCCGAGCGCCAGGGGGCGACGGCTCAGGCCGGCTCGTAGGTGTGGACGGCGACGCCCGAGTCGAAGCGCCGCGTGTCGGTCAGCCTGAACGCCTGGCGTTGCCGCGACTCCGGGAAGGGGCGCTTGCCGCCGCCGATGATCACCGGGAAGACCATCAGGCGTAGCTCGTCGACCAGGTCCTCTTCCAGCAGGGTGTGCACCAGGGTGGCGCTGCCGGCGACCAGGATCGGCCCCTGCTGGCGCTGCTTCAGCTTCGCCACGCCGGCGGCGACGTCGCCCTTGATCAGGGTCGAGTTGCTCCACTCGAGCGGCTCGGAGAGAGTCGAGGAGACGACGTACTTCGGCATCGCGTTGATCTTCTCGGCGAACTCCCCCTGGCGCTCGGGCCAGGCAGCGGCGAAGGACTCATAGGTGACCCGCCCCAGCAGGTGCGACTCGGCCTCCAGTGCCTCGGAGAGCTTGAATTGCTCCTGCTCGGGGCCCATGAAGTCGAAGACCCAGCCGGAGTGGGGATGGCTCGGCTCCCCGCCCGGCGCCTCCATCACCCCGTCGAGGGTGAGGAACTCGGTCACGATCAGCCTGCCGATCCAGTCCCCTCCTGCTTCGCCGCCGCGGCCTCGACCCGCCCGCGCACCTGGCCTCCGACCGCGCCGAGGATCATCCCGAAGAGCGCGGTGACGACGATCAGCAGCACATGGGGATCGGGGAGGTCGGCCCTCGCCTCGTGGCCGTGGATCTTGTGGCCGATCAGGATGAAGCTCCCGAACAGCGTCCCCCCGACGATCCCGCGGATGGCGCCCTCCCGGGGGCTCGGGTGCTCGAAGCCGGCGAAGAATCCGCCGAGGATCGCGAGGATCGTGGCGATCAGGTAGGCGGACTTCGAGATCCCGAGCAGGAACCCGCAAAGGGTTCCGAAGAGGACGGGACCGGCTAATACCAGGGCAATCTGGGCCGCACGGGGACGATCCGAAAGCAGGGGGATCGCGGCGCGGATCTCAGCCGCCCTCGGCCTGGCGCTTCAGGCCCTCTGCCGCGTCTTTGGTGAGGAACTCCTTCACCTTGCCCTCGACCGGGCCGCGCAGCAGCATTCCCAAGACCATCCCGGGATCGGCGCGCAGCGCGTAGGTCGCGCGGGTGCGCTCCTCGCCCAGCGACTCGAGCTTCCACCAGCCCTTGAGCTTCTTCAGCTCGCCCTTCTCCTGTTCCCAGCGCATCTCGTCGGGTGGGTGATAGCTGAAGCTGATCCGCGAAGTCACC
>JBBRHQ010000324.1:0-2375 GCA_038222365.1 Solirubrobacterales bacterium | reverse complement strand
CTCCAGGGCCTGACCGGCACGCTCCTGGGCCCGCTCGAGATCCTGCTCGAGGGCGATCATTGCCGCGGCTGAGCGCTCGTCCGCCTCCGCTGCCCTGGGCGCGGGAGCCGCGGCCACCGAGGAGTCGGGATCCGCGGGCGGCTCGTGCTCGACCGCCTCGGACGCCGGCTCGGGCGTCTTCGGCTCGGGCCTCGGAGCCGGCGGGACGGCGGGGAGCGGGGCGACCTCGGTCTTCGGCTCCGGCGGCGTCGGCGAGGGCGAGTCGCCGTTCGCCTCGGCCCGGTCCTCGTCCTTGGCGGCTTCGGCCGTGTCGCCCTCCTCGGGGGACTTGGCCGCGGGGCCGAGAGCCTCCTCGGTCTGGGAGATCTCCGCCGCCGTCTGCTTCAGCTTCTCGGCCCCGGCCTCGATCGCCGCCCGGTCGAGCTCGTCTGCCCGGTACATCTCCAGCACCGCGGCGCCGAGGTCGCGGCGTTCCTGCGCCTCGCGCTCGGAGAGCGTTCGCAGCTTGCGCTTCAGAGAACCCTTCCTAGCCATTTCTCATCTCCATAGAGAGCATCATTACCGAGGATCTCGTCGTAGGCCACCACCACCCTCTCAGCCATCCGCGCGGCGGAGAACTTACGGGCCCGGGCGGCGCCCTCGATCCGCGGGTCGAGGGCCGCGAGGTGTGGCTCCGCCGCCCGCTTCCAGACCTCGGTGTCGTAATCGGCACAGAGGCAGCCGGCGATCCCGGCGAGGGCATGGGGAGCGATCCCGACAACGGTGGAGAGCACCGGCACGTCGCATGCCAGGCCCTCGAGGCAGGCGAGCCCGAAGCCCTCGTTCTCGGAGGTGATCAGGATGGCGTTGGCGACGTTCAGCCAGAGCGGCATCTGGGCCGGGTCGATGTCGCCGCCGGTAAGCAGGGTGGCGTTGGCCGAGGCGGCCAGCTCGACGGCACGGTCATGGCGCTTCTCGGGCCGGGTCGGGTTGGCGGGGAAGAGCAGATAGCGCCCGGCGGGGTCGAGGCCGAGCCGTTCGCGGGCCTCGGGACGAGGGACCGGGCCGAAGCGCCCCAGGTCGAGACCGCATGGGAGGACGGCGCTGGCGCCCGCCACCCGCGGCAGGCCGGGACGTCCTCCCTCCGGTCCGAACAGCGCCCGCGAGACCCCCGCAACGAGGTCGACCCGGTGGGCCAGCCGGCGGGAGATCGCCCCGACCGCCGGGTGGCGCACGTCGGTCCCGTGGAAGGTGACCAGCAGCGGCCGCGCGCCGGCGAGCTTCGCACAGCAGCCCGCAAGGCCGTAGTGGGCGTGGACGAGGTCGAAGCTGCGGCGCCTCAGCAGGCCGCGTAGCCGCCGCGTCGCCGGAGCGTACTCGCGCCTTCCCATCGGGAAACTGAAGAGCTCGACCTCGACCCCGCGCCGCCGCACCTCCTCGACCTGATCGGTGACCCAGCGACCGCGTTGCGGGGCGCTCGGGTCGGGAACGAAGTTGGTGACGACGAGGACCCGCATCGGCGGTGAGCGTATCTCCGGGCACCACTTGAGACTCTCTTGACCTGCGCGCCCCGAAGACGTCTCGCTCAGGTCTGGATCCCTGATCTGAGCCCCCCGACGATCGAGCTTGCAACCGATCGAAGGAGGTCCCGATGTTCCACGCGCTTCTCGGCAAGGCCCACGCGGCAATCCATTTCAAGCTCGAGGCGATCCGCCGCGCCCTGGAGGGCGAGCGAGGCCAGGGGACGGTCGAGTACGTCGGCCTGATCCTGCTGGTCTCGCTGCTGATGGTTGGGATGGTCGCGGCGATGAAGGGCTTTAACGGCAAGCAAGGCACCGAGCTCGCCGACGTGATCGTCAACAAGATCAAGCAGGCGGTGAACA
Organism: Solirubrobacterales bacterium; assembly: GCA_038222365.1. Taxonomy (GTDB): domain Bacteria; phylum Actinomycetota; class Thermoleophilia; order Solirubrobacterales; family 70-9; genus JBBRHQ01. The sequence continues at coordinate 513 of JBBRHQ010000324.1, read as the reverse complement.
AGGTCGCCTTCAAGTAGGACGGGATCTCGCGGCCCGGCCGGAGGAGGGTCGGGCCGCATGCAGCTGAGAGACTGCGGCGATGCCAAGCACCCGCAGCCATGACCGCGGCCCGGCCGAGATCCGCCCGGTCTCGATCGAGCCCGGCTTCGTCGCCACCGCGGACGGCTCGGCGCTGATCAGCGCCGGTGAAACGAAGGTGATCTGCACTGCCTCGGTCAGCTCCTCGGTGCCGCGCTGGATGGAGGGGCGGGGCAGGGGCTGGGTGACCGCCGAGTACGCGATGCTGCCCGCCTCGACAGGCGATCGCAAGGCGCGCGACATCTCGCGCGGAAAGCAGGACGGTCGCTCGGTCGAGATCCAGCGGCTGATCGGTCGCTCGCTGCGGGTGGTGGTGGATTTCGAGAGGCTGGGTGAGCGCAGCGTCTACGTCGACTGCGACGTGCTGCAGGCAGACGGCGGCACCCGCTGCGCGGCGATCACCGGCGGCCACGTCGCCCTCCACCTGGCGCTCCA
>JBBRHQ010000323.1:0-2380 GCA_038222365.1 Solirubrobacterales bacterium | reverse complement strand
GCTCGCTCGCGGTCTCCACGGCTCGCTTGCGAACCGCCGAGATGAATCCCAGGGTGAGCGCCACCACCTCGGTCCGGAAGTAGGCGACCGCGGCGATCAGGGTCCCGGCGTGCAGAGCGACGTCGAAGGTCTTGTTGAACTCCGGATGGTCGATCAGGAAGCGGTAGTCCTGGAGCCAGGGAACCAGGATCAGGTGGCCCGAGGAGGAAATCGGCAGGAACTCGGTCAAGCCCTGCACAATCCCCAGCAGCAGAGCTTCGAGGCTGGACATCGGCGGATCGTAGTCGAGGCCGCCTAACGCGCACCTAAACGCACCACCACGGTGCGATAGATTCCATCATGTGAGCTTCGGACGCACCCTGGCCCGGATCGGCGCCGTCTCCTTCCGGATCGGCGCCGTCTCCTTCCTGATCGCGCTGGTCCTCGTGCTCGCCGCCCCGGCGGCCTTCGCCGCCGACGGCGTCGGGCTCGCGGGTCGCACCGACGACAAGACGATCACCTTCTTCTGCTTCGGCGTGATCGCCTTCTTCCCGATCCTGGTCACGGTCCTCTCGCTGATCCAGGGACGCCTGGAGAAGCGCAAGGAACGTCGTCGTTACGACCTCGAGCGGCTGAGCTGAAGCCAGGCTGATCCGCCCGGCGGGCTTGCCGAGGCGGGGCATTCGCTGCCTGCAGGCAGCGAATTGTGTGATCTGCGTCACACAAACGAGGTCATCCGGCCCCACCGGTGTAGTTCCGAGCTCCCCGTGGTGACTTCCGTCAGGGCCGCCTTGCTGGCGGTCACAGCCGCAGCCGTGATCGCGTCGGCGCTCGCCGTCACGGCGCCGCCTGCGAGCGCCTCGCTGCCCTCTCCCTCGGGCGGCGGCCCGGTGATGCCGCTGGAGACGATGCCCCACTACGGCGACGGCCCCGGCGCCGGCCGCGGGCACGAGGGTCAGGACCTGTTCGCGCCGCCGGGGACCGACGAGCTGGCGATCGTCGACGCGGTCGTCACCGACACCGGAAGCGGTTATCAGGGAGGCCGCGGCAACTACGCCTCGATCTACAGCAGCGAGACCGACCTCACCTATAACTACTTCCACATGCTCGAAGCGCCGCAGGTCCGGGTCGGGCAACACCTCAGCGCCGGGCAGAAGCTGGGGGACCTCGGCTGCAGCGGCTCCTGCTGGGGGCCGCACCTGCATTTCGAGATGCGGCGCGGCAAGGACGAGTACGGGCCGATTGAGGACCCGCGGCCTCTGCTCGTCACCCTGAAGCCAGCCTCCGCGGCACCCTCTGAGGCCTTCTCGGAGACGACCCGGCCCTAGCTGCGTTAGCCGGGAAGCCTGAATCCCGACAGCAGACGCTTCTCGCTCTCGCCGCTGACCTCGGCCACCACCTCGATCCTGCCCTCCAGCGGGGTGCCCCGGATCTTCGTCGCCAGCAGGTCGTCGACCTGGAAGATCCCGGCCGAGTTGTTGAGCTCGATCTCGATCCGCACCGGCCGCTCCTCGCCGGCCGAGATCCGTACCTCGTCGATTGCCGCCGCCGAGATCGAGTGGATCCCCTCCCGCCCCGCTTCCAGCGGGATCCGCGAGCGGCCCTGCGCCATGTCGAGCGCGTCGGCGACGCGAACCACCCCCGCCTCGAGCGTGTAGGGGTCCCCACGGCGGCGGTGGCCGATGATCGCGTGCAGGGTCTCGGCGATCACCACGCTGCGCTGGGGCTCCCGGTAGGCGCCCTCGAGCAGTCTGCTCAGCGCCTCCTTTGCGAGGAAGAGGCTGTAGGCCTCGTGGTCGGCGCGGTGGATCGACATCCCGACGTCGTGCAGCAGCGCCCCGCCGGCGACCACCACCTCGGCGTCGCGCGGGCCCATCGCGTGGTCTGAGACCATCGCCGGCTCGACCCCCGCCCGGATCAGCAGCCGCAGCAGCCGCAGCGCGATGTTGAGCACGATCTGGACGTGGACCCAGGAATGGTCCGACATCCCCAGCCGCTCGGACTGGACCTGCGCCATGTACCACCAGGCGCGCACCTCGTCGTCGGAGTTGACCGCCTCGAGCAAGGACTCGAGCTTGCGATTGCCCCGCGTCGGCACCCGCACCCGGCTCTCGGCGACCGCCTCTGCCGGGGGCTTGCGGGCCGGTGCCTCGGGGCCGGGAACCGAGGCCGGCTCCTCGCTCAAGAGGTCTCCCGGGCATCGGCCGGCGCCCGCCAGTGCTCCAGCGCCAGGCCCTCCCTCGCCCCCCCGTGGCCGATCCGCAGCGGCTCGGGCAGCCGCTCGCAGACCGCCTCGAGCACCGCCAGCGCGGCCGGCAGCAGCCGCACCCGCTGTGGCGCCAGGCCCAGCTCCGCGGCCAGCTGCTCGCTCGGCGCCGAGCGCAGGCGCTCGAGCAGCTCC
>JBBRHQ010000322.1:0-2423 GCA_038222365.1 Solirubrobacterales bacterium | reverse complement strand
GTCGGGCCTCCCGATGTTGCGCTGTCGGGTTGACAGCACTGCCCGGCTGGTCTATGCCTAGTACATGCGCGAACGAATAACTCCTTCACTCGTCATCTCTTTGCTAGCCCTCGCCGTCGCCCTCGGCGGCGTCAGCTACGCAGCGATCAAGATCCCAAGGAACTCGGTCGGCACGGCGCAGATCAAGAAGAAGGCGGTGACCACGGCGAAGCTGAAGCAGAAGGCCGTGGGTTCGGGCAAACTGAAACGGGGGGCGGTGAGGGCCGGGAAGCTCGGAGTTGACGCTGTCAACTCAGCCAAGGTCAGGGACGGCTCGCTGCTTCGGGACGATTTCGCCCCCGGACAGCTGGCCGGCGACGCCTGGTATTCGGCCCGCGAAACGGACGGCCCGCTGTTCGAAGTGTCCGGCGATTTCACGCCCGTCGTGACCACTCAGGTGCTCCCGCCGGGTAGTTACGTTCTCGCGGCGCGGGCAAACGTGATCGGGGGCGGCGGAGTAAAGAACACGCTGATCTGTTCCATGGAGAACGACGCGGCTCAGAACTTCACTGTCGGCAGCGGTGACATGTTGCCGCTCTCGATGTCTGCGGCCGCGACGCTGGAGGAGCCCGGCACGATCTCGCTGTTCTGCGATAAATCCGGCGCCGGCACGCCATCGATTGCACAGGCGCACATCATCGCCACGAGCGTCGCAGAGCTGACGGGCGACTGAGAGCGCGGGCGATCTGCGTCTCCATTCCCGGTCGAATGATGGACGAGAGCATCCCGCTGACGGCAGAGGATCGCGCGATCCTCGATCTGGAGGGGCCGAACGTCGCCGGCCATATGGTCAAGGTGATCCGGGTTGCCGAGCCGGGGGTGACTGCCGGGCAGCTGAAGCAGGCTGTCACCGCGCGCATCGGATCGGCGCCGGAGCTGACCCGCAAGCTCGGCGGCGAGCCGGGTGCGCCCTGCTGGGTCAGTGATCCGGACTTCGACCTCGACCGCCACATCGCCGTCCTCGCCAACGGCGAAGAGATCAGCGGCGACGATATCCGTCGGGCAACGGCGGCCCTACTGGAAGAGAAGCTCGACCGGGCCCTGCCGCTCTGGCGAATCGACGTCGCCCCGATGAGCGACGGCGGTACCGCCCTGATCTGGCGGATCCACCACGTGATGGCCGACGGGTCGACGGCGATGCGACTGGCCCGCCAGATTCTCTGGGACCGCAGCGAAGCCGGCGAAGGGGCTGTTAGCGAGCGCCCGGGCGGAGGCGGAGGCGGGACCGATGTCGCGTCCCACGAAGACCACGAGCGTCGGCGCCGTCATCTGCTCGGCCTCTACCAGCGGGAGTTCGCCCGCTCTGCCTCGACCTCGCCTTTCGACGGCGATCCCGGCGGCGCCCGCACCGTGTCCTTCGCGACCGTCTCGCTGGCCGAGCTTCACGACTCGGCGAAGTCCCTGGCCGGAGCGACGTTGAACGATGCGGTCCTGGCTGTGGTCGCCGGGGCGCTGCGCCGCTGGATGGACCTCCACGACTCGGTCCGGGCCGAATCTCTGCGGGTCAAGGTGCCGGTCAACCTCCACCACGGCGACGACGGCCTCGCCAACCGCGACTCCTACTTCTCGGTGCCGCTGCCGCTCGGGGAGCCCGACCCGCTGCAGCGACTGCGCGAGATCACCAAGGCCACCGGCGAGCGCAAGGAAGACCACGACGCCGAAGAGCTCGACCAGATCCTGCGCCGCGTCTCTGGCAAGTCAAAGCGCCTCGGTCACCTGCTCAGCCGGGTCGAAGCGAGCCCGCGACGCTTCGCTCTCAGCGTCTCGAACGTCAAGGGGCCGCGCAGTCGGGTCACGATCCAGGGGGCGCCGGTCGAGACGATCCACTCGGTGGTCGAGATCGGGCACCACCACGCGCTGAGGATCGCGGTGCTGTCGGTCGATGATCGGCTCTGCTTCGGCTTCTGTGCCGATCCGGACCTGGTCACCGACCTTGAAGAGATGGCCGCAGGTGCCGAGGGAGAAGCCATGCTGATCGCCTCCCTGGCCCGGGCCGGATCCTGAATTCAGTCTAGACTCAAAATATGAGTTCGGGAAGCACAACTGACGACGCCTCCCCTGCGACCCTGCCGACGGCCGCGGTCGAGGATTACGCCAAGGCGATCTACTCGCTGACCGGATGGGGCCCGGAGACTGCATCGACCAACGACCTCGCGACACGGCTCGGGGTAAAGCCGGGCTCGGTCTCGGCGATGATCAGGAAGCTCGACGACGCCAGCCTGGTCGAGCGTGTGCCCTACCACGGGGTCAGGCTGACCGCCGGCGGCACCCGCGTGGCGCTGGCGGTGCTGCGCCGGCACCGTTTGCTTGAGCTCTTTCTGGCGGAGGTGCTCGATGTGCCCTGGGAGCGGGTCCACGACGAGGCCGAGGTTCTCGAGCACGCC
>JBBRHQ010000321.1:0-2465 GCA_038222365.1 Solirubrobacterales bacterium | reverse complement strand
GGGGGCCGACCGGATGTTCGGAGCCGCGGGCAAGGACCTGCTCCGCGGCGGCGCCGGGCGGGACAGGCTCTTCGGCGGCGCCGGGCGGGACAGGCTCTTCGGCAACAGGGGGGCGGATGTGCTGAACGGCGGCCCAAAGCGCGATCGCTGCAGCGGCGGGCCGGGCAGGGACCGGCGGAAGAAGTGTGAGGCGTAGGGCCTTCTCTTCCGGAGCTGCGCCAAGCACTTTCGGCCGATAGACGGCGCTCAGACTTGTTTTCGTTCAAGCGGCCGCGTTGCAGGTCCCTCCAGATCACTGCCATCGAGATCGAAGCGCGAGCCGTGATACGGGCAGTCCCAGCTGCGCTCGGCGGCGTTGAACCGCAGCAGGCATCCCAGATGTGTGCAGCGCAGTGACACTCCGTGCAGCGTGCCGTCCTCGGCCCGGAAGACGCCCGTCTTCCCGAGCCCGGCGCGGAGGACCCGCGCCTCGCCGGACGCCAAATCGGAGGCATCGTAAATCGGGGCGGGGGTTACGCGGTCACCCACCAGGTCAGCCGCCACCTTGGCGTTCATCTGGGCGAGCTTCGGCAGGCCGCGTAGGCCGAGCCGACTCGGGTTGAAGTGCCCCGCCCACGGATTGTCGCGGCCGGCGATCAGGTTGCTGATGATCCGGGCGGCGAACGTCGCCGAGGCAAGGCCCCACTTATGGAAGCCGGAGGCCACGAAGAGCCGCGAGGTGCCCGGGTGATAGGGGCCGATGACCGGCAGCAGATCCCAGCTGGCCGGGTCCTGCGCCGACCAACGGTGGGAGATCTCGGTGACGTCCCAGTGATCGCCCGCGAACTCCTCGAGCCGCCGATAGCGGGCCGGGGATGCATCTCGCCCGCCGGTCGCGTGGCCCTCGCCCCCGAGGACGAGCAGCTCGCCGAAGGAGCGCACCGAACGCGTCGGTTCGCCGGCCGAGATCGACATGCCCTGCGGGAGGGACCCCTCAACGCGCGCCGCGCTGCAGTAGGAGGGATTGGACTCGAGCCGGGCGAAGAAAAGGCTGCGATCCAGGAGCGGGTAATGCGCCCTTGCCGCTGACGAACCCTATGCGCTGAGGATCGATGCGCCGCGCCGGGGAGGTTGGCGATGCCGATAGCGTGGCGTCCGTGCGGATCGCGACCTGGAACGTGAATTCGGTCAAGCAGCGAGTGCCCCGACTGCTGCCCTGGTTGGATAAACGGCAACCGGATGTGGTCTGCTTGCAGGAGACCAAGCTGACCGACGAGGCGTTTGTCGAGTTGCTCGGCAGCGAGCTCGCCGACCGCGAATATGCCGCCGCGGTACACGGCGAGGCGACCTGGAATGGGGTGGCGATCCTCTCGCGGGTTGGGCTCGAGGACGCCGTTTCCGGCCTCGCCGCTGCACCGGGCTTCCCGCATCCGGAGGCACGCGCAGTGTCCGCTACCTGCGGCGGGATTCGGGTGTACTCGATCTATGTCCCGAACGGGCGCGAGCCGGGCTCCGAGCACTATCAGTACAAGCTCGACTGGCTCGCCGCGCTGCGGGAGGCGGTTGGCGCAGGCCCCGAGGCAACGGTGGTCTGCGGCGACATCAACATCGCGCCGACCGATGACGATGTCTTCGACCCGGACGCCTACGTGGGCCAGACCCACGTGACCCCGCCCGAGCGGGCGGCGCTGGCAGAACTGGAGGCGCTCGGCCTGCATGACGTCGTCCGCGAGCGCTGGCCGAGCGAGCGCGTGTTCACCTACTGGGACTATCGGGCGGGAATGTTCCACCGGGACCTCGGGATGCGGATCGATCTCGTTCTGGCCGGCGCGACGGTCGCCGACCGTGTCAAGGCGGCCTGGGTGGACCGCCAGGCCCGCAAGGGCAGCGGGCCGAGCGATCACGCTCCGGTGATCGTCGACCTCGACGAGGCGCCGGACGGGGACATCGGGCCCGTGGTGCCGCCGCCGTCCGCCCCGGTGAAGACCCGCGGCGCGGCCAAGCTGCCGCAGTCGCCCTGAGCGACGCAGGCAATCAGCGTCGGCGTTCGCGGTCGCGCGAGGGCTGAACGCGCTTCGGCTCTCCCGGCATCTTCGGATAGTCGGGCGGGTAGGGCATGTCGCCGTCTCCCCCGGCGGCGTCACTCTCGCACATGTCGAGCAGCGGCTGCAGCGAATGTGCCTGATCGTCGATTCCCGCGTGGCGGTCGCCCAGCTCGGCGAAGCGCCCCGGCATCGTCTCGACCGTGAAGTTCTCCGGTGCGATCTCGGTGATCTCATCCCAGCTCAGCGGCGCGGAGACCGGCGCGCCGGGCTTCGGGCGCACGCTGTAGGCCGAGGCGATGGTGCGGTCGCGCGCGTTCTGGTTGTAGTCGACGAAGATCCGCTCGCCACGCTCCTCCTTCCACCACTTCGTCGTCACCTGCCCCGGCAGGCGCCGCTCGAGCTCCCGGCCGAAGGCGATCGCGGCGTGGCGAACGTCGGTGA
>JBBRHQ010000320.1:0-2488 GCA_038222365.1 Solirubrobacterales bacterium | reverse complement strand
CGCCAGGCCCCGCTCGTCGACGATCAGATTGCCGAGTCGGAAGTCCCCGTGGATGACGCGGGGCTCGACCGGATCGGGCCGGTGGAGGCGCAGCCAGCGGAGGCCGACCTCGATCACCGGCAGCGGCTCGCCGATCCGCACCAGCTCCGCCTCCCAGTGCTCGATCTGGGCGAGCACCGGGTCGCCCCCGGGACGCGGCAGCCCCGATTCGCCGACCTCGATCGAGTGGATCCGCGCCACGGCCTCGCCGAGCTGGGCCGCGAGGAGCGCCCGCGCTCCCTCCAGCTCCTCGCGCCGCAGCATCCGCGGCCCGACCGATTCGCCTGCGACGAAGGAGAGCAGCATCCCGGCGGTCCCGAACCGGCCGCCGTCCGGCTCCAGCGCCAGCGGCTCCGGGACCCGGACGCCGGCCCGCCGGGCGAGCCCGATCAGGCGGAACTCGCCGGCCTGGGCCACCAGCGACTCGGCGCCGGGCGGGTCGCAGCGCAGGACGAAGCGCTCCTCCCCGGCCTCGACCAACCACGTCTGCCGGGAGGCGCCGCCGGGAATCTGGCTTAGCGTGGCCTCCCCGGCTGCGGCGATGCCCAGCTCGGCGAGAACGTCGCGGACGCCCCGCTCCAGCTCCGGGTCAGCCTTCGCCGGGATCGGCGGGCCCCCTCCGGAGGCGCCTTACTGCTGCTGTTCGAGCTCGACCGGCTGCTCTTCGTCGCGCCCGGCGAGGCGGTCGCGCCCGCGCTGCACGGCGGCGAGAAACTTCTGAAGGTTGACCTCGAGCGTGTTGAGGATCTCGTCGGCGTAGTCCTCGGCCCCGAGGCGGATCTCCCGCTCGCGGGTCCGGGCGTCCTCGACGATCTCGTCGGCTGCCCGTTCGGCCTGCTTGGTCACCTCTTCGTCGGAGATCAACCTGGCCTGCTGCTCACGGGCCTCGCGGACCACCCGCTCGGCCTCGCGCTTGGCCTCGGCGAGCATCTCCTGGCGCTCCTTGACGATCCAGCGAGCCTGCTTGATCTCCTCGGGTATCGTGGCCCGCATCTGGTCGAGGAGGTCATAGATCTCCTCGCGATCGACCCGCACCTGGTCCGTGAGGGGAACAGGCCGGGCGTTGTGGACGAGATCGTCCAGCTTGTCTATTAGGACCAGTACGTCCATCAGCAGGTCGTAAGCCTACGGGGAAGGGAAGTGTTCGGGAAAGAAACCGTGATTTCCTCGGCTTTTTGCAAACTCTTGCCCACCCGGGGCATATTCAGCACCCTACCTGTCTCCGAAGCGCTCTGCCAACGCCGCGGAAACCGAGGCCGGCACCAGGTCGGAGACGTCGCCGCCGAAGGTGGCCATCTCCTTCACACCGGTGGAGGAGAGAAAGCTGTAGTGAGGTGAGGCGATCACGTAGATGCTCTCGATCGAAGGGTCGAGCTTCCGGTTCAGCTGGGCCATCTCAAACTCGTACTCGAAGTCGGAGATCGCTCGCAACCCCTTGACGATCGCCCCGGCCCCCTGGTCGTGGGCGAACTCGACCAGGAGGGCGGCGAAGATCTCGACCTCGACGTTGCCGATCTCGGCGGTCGCCTCGGTGATGAACCTGCTGCGCTCCTCGGCCGAGAAAAGCGTCTGCTGCTTTCGCACCGGGTTGTTGACGACCCCGACCACGACCCGGTCGAAGACCCGGGCGGTGCGGGTGATGATGTCGAGATGGCCGTTGGTGACCGGGTCATAGCTCCCCGGGCAGACCACCGTGCGGCTGTCGGTGCTCATCCGCCCCCCTCTCCGGAGCCGCTGCCCGGCCCGGCGAAGAAGGACACCGAGGTGCCTCCGTAGCGGCGCTCCCGCACCGCGCGCAGGGAGGGCAGCTCGAGCGGGCGCGCGGCGGCGCCCTCGGCGATCACGCGTCCACCCTCGGCGAGAAGCGGCGGCAGGAGGCTGTCGAGCTCGGGTCCAATGCGGTCGGCGAGTCTATAGGGGGCATCGACGAAGATCAGATCGAAGCGGCTCCCCGGCGCGGCGGCGGCGGACCGCAGCCACCCGGGGACGTCGGATCTGATCAGCTCGGCCCGCTCGGCGAGCCCCATCGCCTCGATGTTGCCGAGCGCGGCTCGGGTGTCACGATCGACCAGAGTCGCCCGGGCGGCGCCGCGGGAGAGAGCCTCGACCGAGAGGGCGCCGGTGCCACAGTAGAGATCGAGCACCCGAGCCTCGGCGATCTCGCCGAGGGCGGAGAAGATCGCCTCCCGCACCCGGTCGGAGGTCGGGCGCACCCGCCGGCCTCGCGGCGCCAGCAGCCGGCGGCCACGGAGCTCTCCGGCGACCACCCTCACGCCGGGACCGGGTCGAGGTCGCCGGTGCCGAAGCGTTGCCGCGCGGCATCCATCAGCGGTCCAAGCTCGGGGGCGTCGAGGGCACCGTGGCGGCGGATCAGCCCGAGCAGCTCCTCCCGGGCCTCGATCAGGGTCGGGGTGTCCTCGGGAAGGGTGGCGACGGCGAACCTCGGCAG
>JBBRHQ010000319.1:0-2510 GCA_038222365.1 Solirubrobacterales bacterium | reverse complement strand
CCAGCGGCGCCGAGGACCCGGTCGCGGATGGATCCCTCAGGCTGAGGCTTTCAAAGGGCTTCGCTGGCCGACTGCGCAGCGAAGGGGTGAAGATGACACCGAGGTCGTTCTCAATCCGAGAAGGTTCGATCGACCCCAGCTCCGGAACCGGCACGATGGCCCTGAAGGGCCGGGTTCGCTTTCGAGCCGGCACGAGGAAGCTGGTGTTCAGGAAGGTCAACGCTCGGCTCGGGGCGGGCGGGATCCTCAAGGTCGGCGGCGTGAGGATGTTCAGGCTCGACGGTGGCGGGGTGACGCGCAGCGGATTCGGAGCCGAGATAAAGGGGGTCGATGCGACGCTTACCTCGAAGGGGGCCCGAAAGCTGAGGCGAAGGCTGAGGCTGCGGTCATTGAGCCGCATGCGGGCCGGAGTGGTCGCCGTGTCCGAGCAGCCGCGGACGGTCGAGGTCACCGGAGGCTTGGTCCATCTGGTGCCGAATCCGGATTTCACATACGGCGCGGGCACGCTCGCATCCAAGTTCATCAACCACTGCATCGACTTCATCAGCGGCAACGGCGCGATCGCGCCAGCGGTCAAGGTGGGAACGACCACGCCCTACTACGACTTTCCGGTCAGCGGCGGGACGATCGGCCCGGGTGCCGAGGCTGGGAGCGTCGAGCTGAGCGGCGGGCTGAGCGTTCAGAACAACAACTCGAGCTCACCGTCAGGCGCGCATTGTGGGGACATGCCACCGGCGTCCCGTCCGCCGCTTGCGAAGCTGAACCAGACCGAGCTCGCCTACGACTTCGGCGCACGGATCGGGTCCTCGCAGGTCGTGATCCCGCACGTGGGGGTCCTGCCCGTCACCGACGCCGGTGATCTGGGTGTCGGGGCCGGCGCCGACATCGACCTGGGAGCCGCGACGATTTCCGCTGATCCGAGCGCTCACACGGTCACGATCAAGAACATCGTCGTGCGCCAGAACAAGGCCGCTGCCTTGACGCTTAACCAGGCCTTTCTTCAGCCGGAGGGCCACATCAACGGCGCGCAGGACTTCGATGCCGGTGACCTTTTCGGCGTTGTCGACCTCACGGTCACCACCCGTTAGACAAACTTTTGGCGGAAGCCGGAATGCGCGGAGCCGGCGGCAGCCTAACCGGCGAACCGAAAGATCAGCCTCGCGGTCTTGGCCGGCTTCTCGATCGCGGGCGAGTGGCCGGAGCCCGTTATCAACGCGGTTTGGGCGCCCGGCACCGCCGCGTAGGCGCTCAGCGCCGGGCGCGCGTCGACGATCTGGTCCTCGGCGCCGAAGATCACGAGCAGGGGCAGCCTGAGCTTCTCGGCGCGCTCGTCGAGCGGCGACTCGCCCACGTAGCCGTCGAACGCGGAATGAGAGTCCTCATACGACGAGTAGGTCATCCGCTTGACGTCGTCGACGAAGTCATCGGGGACGTCGTAGCCGGGAGCAAAGGCCTGCCCGAGGCCGGCGCGGATCGACGCGCTCCCCTTTGTCCGCCAGACTGCCTCGCCGATCACCGGCATCAGCGCCATCCGCGCGAGCAGGTCAAGGCTCCCGTAGCTCGTGCCGGGCTCGGTGTCGAGAATCGCCAACCTGCTGACGAGGTCGGGAGATTGCTCCGCGAGCGCGATTGCGACGGCGCCGCCGAGCGAGTGGCCGACAACGGTCGCGTCGCGGACCCCGAGCTTCGCGAGAGCGGCGGCGACGAGCTGCGCCTGGTCCTGCATCGAGTACCCGCTGCGCGGCTTCTCCGAGCCCCCGTGGCCGAGCAGGTCGATCGCGATCACGCGGTGCCCGGTGCGAGCGAGCAGGGGCGTCAGCTCGTCCCACCAGTCGATCGCGCACGTGTAGCAGTGCAGGAGCACGATCGGAGACGCTGAAGAGCGGGGACCTTTTCCGGACCCCGTCGCTCCCGGACGCGCAGCGGAGGAGGCGACGGGAGATGCCGGAGTGTCGAGGACCTGGAGATCGCCGCCGGGCAGGTGCAGGATCTTCCCGCCCTCGACCGTCACCGACGCTTCCTTGGTCTGATGGTCGGTGACGATCGTGTTCAGCGCCAGCAGCACAGCCAGCGCGGTGACAATCCTGAGCACGGCCTTGAGCCAGGTCTTCATTCGGCGCCGGCTGCGCCGTCCTCGCGGGGCCCGAGGCCGAGCTCCTCGGCGTTTGCGCTGAGGGCCTCGATGACGACCCCAATGTGCTCGTTCATCTCCACCCCGAGCTCCTCGGCGCCGCGCTCGAGCTGATCGCGTGGCACCTTGGCCGCGAACGAGGGCTGCTTCATCTTCTTGCGCACCGACTTCGGCTTCATTCCCTCGATTCCGGTCGGGCGGACCAGCGCGCAGGCGGTCACGAACCCCGACATCTCGTCGGCCGCGTAGAGCGCCTTCGCCATCAGGGTCTCGCGCGGCACCTCGAGGAAGTCGGCGTGCCCGGCAACCGCGTCGATCACGTCCTGCGGATAGCCCAGCTTTTCGAGCTCCTTGAGCGCCATCCGCGGGTGCCCGCTCT
>JBBRHQ010000318.1:0-2554 GCA_038222365.1 Solirubrobacterales bacterium | reverse complement strand
GTGGCCCTCGACATCCTCGGTGCTCGTCATCACTCCTCCGCTTCTTGGGCGACCCGCCATTTCGCGGGATTCTCCCACCTGACGGAGAAGCGGCCGGGAATCTTCCCGCACCGGCTAGATTGCCGGCGGGCGTGGGGCCAGAAGTCCCCTCTCGGCGAGCCGCGGCTGTGAGCAGATCGGCGGTCTTGACCCGCTGGCCGCCGGGTCTCCGATTCTCCCTTGTTCCCGCCTCCGCCGTCGGCGATACTCGCTGCCATGGCAAGCGAGGGGGATCTGCTGGCGCTGCCGGCCACAGAGCTGCTCGCGCAGCTCGCCGGCGGCGAGGCCGAGCCGGGGGCGGGGGCGTCGGCGGCGCTATGCGCGGCGATCGCCGCCGCGCTCGTGGCAAAGGCGGCTCGCGCCTCGGCCGGGTCCTGGCCGGAGGCCGCGGGGATGGCAGCGCAGGCGGAGGCGCTGCGCGCCCGCGTCACCTCACTCGCCGCCGAGAACGCTGCCGCCCATGAGGCGGCCCTGAGCGCGCTCGCTCTGGTTCACGAAGGCAGGGGCCCGGGCGACGAGGCTCTCGCGGACGCTCTCGACGCCGCCGCGGCGGTGCCGCTGAGACTCGCCGACGACGCGGCGGCTACCGCCGAGCTCGCTGCCGAGGCGGCGCGCCACAGCGCTCCCGAGCTGCGCCCGGAGGCGATCGGCGCGGCGGAGATCGCCGCCGCTGCTGCCCGCGCCGCGGCGCTGCTGGTCGAGGTCAACCTGACGGCGATCGAGGGCGACGAGCGGGTCGGACGCGCTCAGAGCGTCGCGGACGCCGCCCGCACAGCCGCCGAGCGGGCCCTCGGGTCCGGCGGCTAGGCGGATCGCGCCTTTGGGGGGACTGGGGGAATCGCTCGCTGCGGTGCGCTCGGCCTTCGCCAACCCGAACCTGCGCCGGCTTCAGACCGGCTGGTTCGGGGCGGTGATCGGCTACCAGGCCTACTTCGTCGGCATCTCCGTCTACGCCTTCGCGGCGGGCGGAGCCGCCGCCGTCGGTGTCGCCGCGGTGGCGCGGATGGTGCCGGCGGCGATCGCGACCCCCTTCGCGGCGACCTTCGCCGACCGTTACCCCCGCCAGCGGGTGATGGTCTTCTCCGACCTCTCGAGAGGCGTCGTCCTGGTCGGGGCCGCGGCGGCGATCTTCGCCGGCCTGCCGGCGGCGGTGGCGATCACCCTGGCCGCGGTCGCCGGGATCCTCTCGACCCCCTTCGAGCCGGCCAAGTCGGCGCTGATCCCGACCCTCGCCCGCAGCCCGGAGGAGCTGACCGCGGCCAACCTCGCCTCGAGCACGATCGAGAGCGTCGGCCTCTTCCTCGGGGCGGCGCTGACCGGGGCGATCCTGGCCGTCTTCGGCCCCGGAGAGGCGATCGTCGCCTCAATCGCCTGCCTGCTCTGGTCAGCCTGGTTCGTCTCGCGGATCAGGGCCGAGGGACCGCGGGGCGAGAAGGACGGGGAGACCCAGGGCGAGTGCGACGGCGGGGAGTCCTTCCTTGCCGAGTCGGCGGCCGGGTTCCGCACCATCGCCGCCGACTCGCGGCTGCGCCTGGTGATCGGGATGCTTGCCTCCCAGACGCTGATCTTCGGCGCCTTCAGCGTGCTGGTGATCGTCCTCGCCGTGGACCGGCTCAGCACCGGCGACGCCGGGGTCGGCTACCTCAACGCCGCGCTCGGGGTCGGCGCCTTCATCGGCGCCGGGGCGGCGCTGGGCCTGGTCGGCAACCGCCGCCTCGGCCGTGGGCTGGGGGTCGGGGTGGCGCTGTGGGGGGTGCCGCTGATCGTCGTCGGCCTGATCATCAGCGAGCCGCTGGCGCTGGCGATGATGGCGGTGATCGGGCTCGCCAACACCCTGGTCGACGTCAGCGCCCTTACCCTGCTGCAGCGGATCGCCCCCGAAGAGGTCTCGGCCCGCGTCTTCGGGGTGATGGAGACCCTGATCATCGCCTCGATCGCCCTCGGCAGCCTGTTGGCGCCGCTGTTGATCGACGCGCTCGGGGAGGACGCCGCCTTCATCGCCTGCGGGGGGCTCTTGCCGCTGCTCTCGCTCGTCGCCTGGGCCTCGCTCCGCCGCCTCGACCACGAGGCGCCGGCGCCGACCGCCCGCCTCGAGCTGCTGGAGTCGGTGTCGCTGTTCGCCCCGCTCGGCCCGGTTGCCCTGGAGGAGCTGGCAGCGCGGGTGGTCGAGGTGCGGGCCGGCGCCGGAGAGGAGATCGTCACCCAGGGCGAGCCCGGCAAGCGCTTCTACGTGGTCGAATCCGGCAAGGTCGATGTGGGGGTGGACGGCAAGCAGATCCGCACCGAGGGCCCCGGCGCCCACTTCGGCGAGATCGCCCTGCTGCGCGACGTGCCGCGCACCGCGACGGTGACGGCGCGGGGAGAGGTCGAGCTGCTGGCCCTGGAGCGGGGTGAATTCCTCGACGCCGTGGTCACGAGCCCGCGCTCGAGCGCGGCGGCGGAGGCCGTGATCGGGGTGCGGCTGGGCCGGGCCCGGCCGGCCGGGATGGCGGGCTAGCTCGGGGCCTCTGCGCCC
>JBBRHQ010000317.1:0-2559 GCA_038222365.1 Solirubrobacterales bacterium | reverse complement strand
CTCAAGACCCTGATCATCGAGCGTCGCCACCTGGTCGGCGGTGCGGCCATCACCGAGGAGCTGCGTCCCGGCTTCTGGTTCACGACGTTCTCGTACGCGCTGAGCCTGTTGCGACCGGAGATCATCCACGAGCTCGAGCTGGTCAAGCACGGGTTCATGCCCCTTCTCATGTCGGGAACGTTCGCGCCCGACGGGAAGGGTGACCACCTGCTCTTCACCCAGGACCACGGGCAGAACCAGCAGGAGATCGCGCGCCATTCGCCCCACGACGTGGACGCCTACGACCAGTACAGCCATGACATGGAGATGGTCTGTCAGGCCATCAAGCCGCTGTTCGACATGGTCCCGCCCGACATCTTCAGCAACGATCCCGAAGAACTGATCAAGCTGGCGGCCCTGGGTTCGCGGTTCAAGAAGCTCGACAAGCGCGTGCTCCACAACGCCGTCCGGCTGCTCACCGGGAGCGCCGCCGACTTCCTCGACGACTACTTCGAGTCGGATCTGCTCAAGGCCTACCTCGCGTCGTCGGGGATCATCGGCACCAAGGTGGGGCCGCGGTCGCAGGGATCCGGTCTCGTGCTCCTGTTCCATTCGCTCGGCGAGCACGACGGGGAGTTCGGCTCCTGGGCGTTCCACAAGAAGGGCAACGGCGGGTTTACCCAGGTGCTCAAGCGCGCGGCGGAGGCGTTCGGGGCCGAGATCATCCTCGAGTCGCCCGTCGATTCGGTCATCACCAAGAACGGCCGGGCGACCGGCGTGGCCCTCACCGACGGGACGGAGTACTACGCCGATACGGTCGTGAGCGCGCTCGACCCCCGTCGAACGTTCCTCGAGCTGGTGAACCCGCGCGAACTGCCCGACGACCTCGTCGAGAACATCCAGCGGTTCCGGTTCCAGGGCACGTCATCGAAGGTGAACTTCGCGCTGGACGGCCTGCCGAAGTACCCGCCGATGGGCGATCGCGGCGACCAGTTCCGTGGCTTCACGAACCTCGCGCCGTCGATGGACTATCTCGAACGCGCGTACGACGAGGCCAAGTACGGCTGGTACAGCACCAACCCCTACATCGACATGGCCATCCAGTCCACGATCGACGCGGACATGGCGCCTCCCGGCAAGCACGTCATGTCGTGCTTCATCCAGTACACGCCCTACAAGCTGCGCGAGAGCGACTGGGACGCGGAGAAGGAGAACCTCGGCGACACCGTCCAGCGGACGATCGAAGGGTTCTTCCCGGGGTTCTCGGACCTCGTGCTTCAGCGCGAGGTGGTCACGCCGCTCCACATCGAGCGGACGGTGGGTCTCTCGGAGGGCAACATCTTCGCCGGCGAGTTCCTCGCGCCGCAGATGTTCTTCTTCCGGCCGGCGCCGGGCTGGAGCCAGTACCGGACCCCGATCGACGGCTACTACCAGTGCGGCTCCGGCACGCACCCAGGCGGCTGCGTGAGCGGTGCCCCTGGCAAGCTGGCCGCGGGACAGATCCTCAAGGACCGAGCCAAGGTCGCTCGCGCGTAGGGAGCGGAGCGCCCTGGAGCGCGGCGCCGGGTCGGCGCGCGCGGTGCGGAGCGACCTGGAGCGCGGCGCCGGATCGGGCAGCGCCGTGCGGGTCGGCCAGCGGAACGGCCCACCGGGAGCCGCGTCGGCCATCCGGGTCGGCCCGCGCGAAGCGGAGCGGCTGACGGCGCCCGAGCCCAGGACGCCGCCAGCCGAAGGGATGAGCGCGGGTCACGCGACTACTTGACAGCGTCGCCGGCTGCGCTCACCACGTACCACTTCTCGCCGATGCCCTGGCCCTTGGTCTCGCCCGCGGCGGCGTCGGCCGCGAAGTAGTAGAGCGGCCACGACCCGTACTTGACCTGCTTGGTGCCATCGGTCCGGTCGACGGTCGTGATCTTGGTCGCGTCGAGGCCCGCACCGGCGACCGCGTCCCCGGTCACGAGCAGCGGCGGCCATGTTGCGGCGCAGTCGTCGTAGCACGTGGGATCCCCGGCTGAGTCCGGGGTGTACAAGTAGAGTGACTTGCCGCTCGCGTCCACGATGATCGAGCCGAGGGGCGATTCGGCGAGCATGATCGCGGCCGGCGCGGCCGCCGATGGCTCGGACGACGGGGCGCTCGACGGGGCAGTCGACGCGCCGCCGCTCGAACAAGCGGCGAGGATCAGGCCGAGCGCGGCGATCATGACGATGGATCGACCGAGTTTGAGCATCCTGGGATCTCCTCGAGGGGTTGTCTGAAGGTTCACCCCGAGGTACGCGGATGCCGGTCGGTCGGTTTCAGGCTGGTGTCGTCCCGTGGCTGTCCGGACCCACGGCAGGGTGATCTCCGCCAGATGACCACCACGCGGTCATTGGTCACGGACTTCCCAGTCAGGAACGACCGGAACGCTCACGAGAGCATCGCGGCGTCGCCCACTCGTTGACAGGCGCCCGCCTGGGTACCCTTCTGTCCACGATCCATTGACGAGCGCCCGCCTGAGGACCATCCGCCGGAAACCGAAGGATCATGGCCGGGCCGGGCCGGGCCGGGGGCCGTGCCGGGATGAGGGCCGGGCCGCTCGG
>JBBRHQ010000316.1:0-2578 GCA_038222365.1 Solirubrobacterales bacterium | reverse complement strand
TCGGGCTCTCTCCGATCGAGATCGCCGATGCCCTGGGCAAGACCGAGAGCTCGGTCCACGGCCTCCATCACCGCGGCCGGCGCACCCTGCAGTCGGCCCTGGTCGAGCTGGGCGCCGCCCCGGTGGTCTTCCCCGCCGCCTGAGGGCCGGCTGCGCTCAGTCGTCGAGGCGGCGACCGAGGACGCTCCCCTACGGACCGCCGCCCGTGGGACGCTTTGATCGCCATGTTTGACCCAGACGGCGCCCGCCGCTTCACCCTCGTCCAGGCACCCTCGGGGCTCGGCCTGCGAGCAATGGGCGTGGAGCGTCTGGGAGAGGCGCGAGGGCAGCCAACCGCTTCCCGACTCACTCCTGGCCCTCGATCTCACAGCAGTCCGCGCGGCTGGCGCCGCTGCAGCTTGCGAGCGCGCCCTCGCCCATCTGACGCGCCGGGGAGGGCCCGCCAGCTTCTGGGTCCCCGTCGACGCGGACGTTCTTGACGACGAGGTGATGCCGGCCGTCGACTATCGCCAGCCGCGAGGCATGACTCCCGACGAGCTCGCGACGTTCCTCGCTGCCGCGCTGGCAACCGGTCGCGTCGCCGGCGTCGATGAGACGATCTACAACCCGCGGCTCGACCCAGATGGGTCCGCCGGAGCCCTGCTTACCGCCGTGCTGTCGCGAGGGCTTGGTCGTCCTAGATCGGCCGGCCCGAGGCTCGGCCGATCGCGAGCGCCCCCCGACAGGTTTCGGCAGGGTTAGTTCGAGGTGGGAAGGGCCCTGACCTGACTCCAAGTCAGCAGAGCGCCGCTCTGCCGGTCAATCACCTTCAGCCGGATCGATCGCAGTCCATCGCGGACGGTCAGCATCGGAACATCGTCAAAGATCGGGTTTTCGTCGTGGGCGCGCTGAAGGTTGTAGTTCGGCACCTTCGCGCTCAGGTGATGGACGTGATGCAGACCGATGTTGCCGGTGAAGTACTGGAGCACCTTCGGCAGCTTCAGGTAGGAGCTCCCGCGCAGGGCTGCCTCGGCATAGGTCCACCCCCCCGTGTTTTCCCAGTAGGCATCCTCAAACTGGTGCTGCACGTAGAACAGCCATACCCCGGCTGTGCCGGCGAGGACGGCGGCCGGCATCTGAACGACAATCCAGGCTTGCACGCCGACGAGCCACCAGATGGCACCGATGATCGCGACGAGCACGAGGTTCGTCGCGATCACGCTATGGCGCTGACGCGGGCGCATCTGGCGGGACCAGAAGCGCGGTCCGATCATCAGGCTCCAGATCGGTCCGATTCCGAACATCACCGCCGGATTGCGAAAAAGGCGATATCCGAGCCGCCGCCTCCACGGACTCGACGCGTACTCGTCGAGGGTCAGAGTCAGGACATCTCCGGTCCCCCGTCTGTCGAGATCGCCCGAGGTGGCGTGATGCACTGCGTGGCTGTGGCGCCATTTCGTGAACGGCTGGAAGACGAGCAGAGCGGTGAATCGCCCGAGCCACAGATTGGTTCGTTTGGTTGGCATGAAGGAGCCGTGCGCGCAGTCGTGGAAGACGATGAAGGTCCGCAACAGGAAGCCCGACGCCGGAATAGCGAGCGCGAGGGTGATCCACAACGAGGCCCCCAGGCAGAGATACATCGCCACGCTCAGCGCCAGATAGGGAACCACGGATGTGCCCAGGTCACATAGGCTCTTGGCGAGCACCGGCTGCTCGTAGCGAGCCACCGACTCTCGCCAGGGTGACGGGTTGGATTCCGGCTCGCCGGTGGGCGTCCGAGCAGTCGTCGATGGGGCGGTCATGCCCGGGAACCCTACTCACGTTTCGGCCGCCCCGTCAGGACGCGCCGTCGCTGGCAGGAGCTTGACTCCCGGCGGTGCCGCTCTTGCGGAGCCGGAAACAGCGCGCCCGACAGGATTCGAACCTGTGACCTTCGGTTTCGTAGACCGACGCTCTATCCAACTGAGCTACGGGCGCTGGGGCCGGGTTACCGGCGGAGCGATTCTACGAGAGCGCGGGTGCCGCGGTTGGGTCAGATCGGCTCGGGGCTGGGGCGCTTGCGGTCCTCGGTGAGGGCGCGGGCGTGCTCGAAGCGCTCTCGTAGAAGAGCGACTGCGCGCCCGGCCGCGGCCTCGTCAGCGAGCCGGATCGTCACCCAGCCGGAATCGGGCGGCGTCCAGCGGTGCCTTTCGGCATCTCCGCTTTCGACCAACTCACGTTTTCGCTTCGGCGGCAGCGGCATGTCGAGGGTGGCCGGCGGGTGGAGGTGTCCGAGCTCGCGCCGGCCGAGCAGGAAGCGGGTGGAGCCGAAGCGGCCCTCGGCGGTGCTGACCCCCTCCCAGGAGGTCACCTCCCGCACCAAGCTGTCGCCACCGCTCGCGCTCACGCAACACAATCTAGCCAGCCGAACGTAACTTTCCGTGCCCATTGCGGCCGCAAGGTTGCGTTCGGCCGCTGGTTGGGATGTCAGACGCTCGCTAGCCTGATTCACCGGACTCGATCGAAGGAGGAGAGATGAAGGTTGCGGTGCTGGGCACGGGCGGGGTCGGGCAGACGATCGGCTCGAAGCTGGTTGAGCTGGGCCACGAGGTGACGATGG
>JBBRHQ010000315.1:0-2609 GCA_038222365.1 Solirubrobacterales bacterium | reverse complement strand
CAGGACCGCGCCGCTCAGCTTGAGCTTGTTCGAAATGCCCTTGACGTTGTAGGAGGGCAGGACCCCGGTGAGCGCCCAAGGGATCTGCTCAACTCCGTTGGCGGCCGAGAACTGGTCCGGGGTCAGCGGAGCGTCGCTGGCGCCGAAGTCCACGGTGCGGGCGGTGATCTGGTCGATTCCGCCGCCACTGCCGATCGCGCCGTAGGTGACCGTGATCCCCGACTTGTCGGAGAAGTCGGGCTGCCACTTCGACATCAGCGGCGCGACTAGGGTGCTGCCCGCGCCCGTGATCGGCGCGGTGGAAGAGCCACCGGAGCCGGTGGTGTCGCTCGAGGAGCTGCCGCAGGCGGCGATCCCGGCGGCGAGGGCAAGCGTCCCGACGACGCTGAGAAGTCTCTTGGTCACTCGGATTCTCCTTCTGGTTGATGGGCCGATGGGCCGATTCGTCGCCAGCGTTGCAGCGGCTCGGCGGCAGCTTGTTACGCCCCTGTGGTGCCAATGTAAAAAGGATGTGAAAGCGCCGTGAAAGACGGTGCGGCGGAATTCGGTATCAGGGCTCGGGGGAGAAGCGGTAACCGACCCCGATGTGGGTGTGGATCAGGTTCGACCCGGGCAGGGCCCGCCGCAATTTCGAGCGCAGCCGACTCACATAGACATCCACGGAGCGGTCGGTGTGGCGCGGGGTCCTTCCGCAGACCTCGGAGTAGAGCTCCTCTCGGGTCAGGATCCGCTGCGGATGAGAGGCCAGGCAGCGGAGCAGTTGCAGCTCGCGGACCGTGAGGCTCAAGGGACGCCCGTCGACCACCGCTGCGTGCTCGTCCGGCCGGATCTCCACGCGCCCTGACAGGTAGCGCGATCGGGCTCCGTTGTCGCTGATCATCGCCCGGGAGATCATTCCCCAGGCGCCGCTCTGGCGGTTACGGCGTTGTGAACCTTTGGTGAAAGCGCCGTGAACAAGCGCGCCGATTCGGGGCTACGGGCCGCTCGCTACCGCCCCGGGCTCCTTTTCAGAAGGCTCCGCTGCCCCGCTGCCCTCCGCTTGCTGCCGCGGCGTCGGCGGGGAGCCCGTCTCTGACTCCCGTCCCTCGCCACCAGCAGCGATCGCGGGCTCGGGGTCGAAGCGGTAGCCGACCCCGAAGTGGGTGTGGATGTAGCTCCACCCGGGCGAGCGCTTCTGCAGCTTCTGGCGCAGCTTGCGGATGAAGACGTCGACCGAGCGGTCGCCGTGGGCCATCGCGTATCCCCAGACCCGCTGGTAGATCGTCTCCCGCTCCAGTGCCTGCCCCTTGGCAGCGGAGAGCACCTGCAGCAACTCGAACTCGCGCCGGGTGAGGTCGAGGCTGTTGCCGCTGACAAAGGCCTGGAACTGATCGGGCCTGACCTCCAGCTCGCCGACCACGAGCGGGCCGGCCTCAGACGCGTTGCTGCGCCGGTGGCGGCGGACGACCGCTTCGATCCTGGCGATCACCTCCTCCGGGTGGCAGGGCTTGCCGATCCAGTCGTCGGCTCCTAGCCGCAGCCCCCGGACCCGCTGGGCGACGCTGGAGGGTCCGGTGCAGACGACCACCGCGAGGTCGGGCAGCATGCCGCAGATACGCTCGACGTAGGGCCAACCCTCCTCGCCGAGAGCGGCGGGGTCGATCACAACCGCGCCGAGCTTCATCGCCACCAGCTCCTCGGGCGGGACCGCGCTGGAGAGGTGGCGTTGCTGCCAGCCGGCTGACTCGGCCCGCTTGGCGAGCACCCGGATGAAGCCGCTGTCGTTGTCGATGACCGCAAGCCTGATGGCGACGATTGTAGGAGGACCGGATGTCGCATCGAAGCAAAATTGGCCGCTTTCACAGCCTTTTCACATGCTCAGAGCGACCTTGGCGGCTGCCCACGGCGGTTGATTCCTCCCACTCCCACCGGTTCTCCGGATCTTCACCTGCACACCGCGGGCGCCCGCCACAGTGGACGAACTCACGAGATTCCTCTCTCGTCGGCGCGCGGCCCGCAACCACCCTGGGGCCGCGCGCCTCGTTTTTGATGCGATCAGAAGGTCGCCGGACGCAGGCTGGTGGCGATGATCAGGAGCACCGCGACGCCGACCACCAGCCGGTAGTAGACGAACGGCCTGTAGCTACTGGTCCGCAACAGCCTCAGCAGGAAGGCGATCGCCAAGAACCCGGAGACGGCGGCCGCGATCGTGCCGACGATCATCGGACCCGCGACGCCGTGAGGCAGGCCGTCGCTGATCACCTTCGCCCCCTTGTAGGCCGTGGCGCCGGCGACCACGGGGATCAGCATCAGGAAGGAGAACCGCGCCGCGCTGTCGCGGTCGAAGCCGAGGAAGCGGGCGGCGGTGATCGTGATGCCCGAGCGCGAGGTCCCAGGGGCAAGCGCGAGGACCTGGGCCAGCCCGATCCAGATGCCGTCGCGGTTGCCCGCCTCGGCGAGCGAGCGGCGCTCGGGCAGGCTGTCGGCGAGGCCGAGGAGGAGGGCGAAGAGGATCAGCTGGATCGCGATCATCCAGGGCTCGCCGAGGTGCTTGTCGATGAAGTCCGAGCCCAGGGCCCCGAAGATCACAGCGGGGATCGTGCCGATCGCGATCGCCACCGAGAGTCGCT
>JBBRHQ010000314.1:0-2619 GCA_038222365.1 Solirubrobacterales bacterium | reverse complement strand
GATCGAGGTCGTGTGAGCGAGCCGTCCTCACGCTCCGGAGGCGAGCCGCGATGAAGATCCTCGTCACAGGGGCGGGCGGGATGCTGGGGCACGACGTTGTCATGGCCGCCGCCAACGCCGGCCATGAGGTGATCGGCTTCGGGCACCGCGAGCTCGACGTCACCGACAGCG
Organism: Solirubrobacterales bacterium; assembly: GCA_038222365.1. Classification (GTDB taxonomy): domain Bacteria; phylum Actinomycetota; class Thermoleophilia; order Solirubrobacterales; family 70-9; genus JBBRHQ01. The sequence goes on along the minus strand of JBBRHQ010000314.1, from coordinate 2,448 downwards.
ACGCGGTCTCGCGGCGGATCGACGCGGAGCACCCGGACGTCGTCATCAACTGCGCCGCCTGGACCGATGTCGACGGCGCCGAGGACGCCGAGCCGGCGGCGATGGCGACCAACGGGACCGCCGCCGGCAGCGTCGCCGCCGCGGCGGCTGCCACTGACGCCAAGGTCGTCTACGTCTCCAGCGACTACGTCTTCGACGGCAGCAAGGACTCCCCCTACGTGGAGACCGACCAGCCCGCCCCGCTTTCCGCCTACGGGCGAACCAAGCTCGCCGGGGAAGAAGCGACCGCGGCGGCCTGCGAGCAGACCTTCGTGGTCCGCTCCTCCTGGCTGTTCGGGGTCAGCGGGCCGAACTTCGTCGAGACCATGCTCCGCCTGGCCGCCGACCACGGCGAGGTGCTGGTGGTGCGCGACCAGGTGGGCTCGCCCACCTACACCTGGCATCTCGCCTACGGGATCGTCCGGCTGATCGAGGGGGTCTCCTACGGGATCCACCACATGGCCGCCGAGGGGCACTGCTCCTGGTATGACTTCGCCCGCGAGATCTTCGAGCAGGCGAAGATCGAGTGCAAGGTCCTCTCCGGGACCACCGAGATGCTGGGCCGCCCAGCCCCGAGGCCGGCGCTCTCCGCCCTCGCGACCCAGCGCGAGCACGCGATCCTGCTCCCGTCCTGGCGCGACGGACTTGCCGGCTACCTGGCCCAGCGTGAGACCGCGGCTCGGGCGGGCGCATGAAGCTCCTGGTCTCCGGCGGGGCCGGGTTCATCGGCTCCAACTTCGTCCATCGCCGGCTCGCCGAGCATCCGGAGGACTCGGTTCGGGTCCTCGACAAGCTGACCTATGCGGGGCGCCGCGAGAACCTCGAGGGCCTGCCGGACGGCTTCGAGCTGATCGAGGGAGACATCTGCGATCCCGCCACGGTCCGCACCGCGATCGAGGGATGCGACGCCATGGTCAACTTTGCCGCCGAGTCCCACGTCGACCGCTCGATCGAGAACCCGGGTGAGTTCATCACCACGGACGTCTTCGGAACCTTCGTTTTGCTCGAGGCGGCTCGCGACTACGGGATCCGCCACCTGCAGATCTCTACCGACGAGGTCTATGGCTCGATCGAGGAGGGCTCCTTCACGGAGGCTTCGCCGCTCGATCCTTCCTCGCCCTACTCGGCTTCGAAGGCCGGCGGCGACCTCATCGTCTCGGCCTTCCAGCACACCTTCGGCACCGACTCGCTGATCATCCGCGCGTCCAACAACTACGGGCCGCGCCAGCACCCCGAGAAGCTAATCCCGCTGGTCGTCCTCAACGCGCTGCACGCCGATCCGGTACCGGTCTACGGGGACGGCGCCCAGGTGCGCAACTGGCTTTTCGTCGAGGACTTTGCCTCGGCGATCGACCTCGTGCTCGAGCGCGGCGTGGCCGGGGAGGCCTACAACGTCGGCGGCCCCGACGAGCTTCCCAACATGGAGGTGGTCGAGCGGATCATCTCGCTGGCCGGTGCCGACCGCTCGCTGATCGAGCATGTGCGCGACCGCCCCGGGCACGACCGCCGGTACTCGCTGGCCTCGGAGAAGCTGATCGGTCTCGGCTGGAAGGCGGCGGTCTCCTTCGAGGCGGGGATCGAGCGAACCGTGGCCTGGTACCGCGAGAACGAGGAATGGTGGCAGCCGCTGCGCTCAGGCGAGTACCGCGATTACTACCTGCGCCAGTACGGCAAGGCCCTCGGCTGATGCCGCAGACGCTGGAGACCAAGCTCGACGGCGTCGTCCTGCTCGAGCCGCAGCTGCACGGCGATTCCCGCGGCTTCCTGGTCGAGACCTTCCGGGAAGACTCATGGGCCGAGGCCGGGATCGAGGGCCCCTTCGTGCAGCACAACCACTCCCGCTCGACCCGCAACACGCTGCGCGGGATCCACTTTCAGACCAGCCCGGGGCAGGCGAAGCTGGTGCGCTGCGTCAGGGGCCGGATCTTCGACGTCGCCGTCGACCTGCGCCGCGACTCGGAGACCTTCGGCCGGTGGGAGGGCTTCGTGCTCGACGACGAGCTGCACCGCCAGCTGCTCGTCCCGGTCGGCTTCGGCCACGGATTCTGCGTGCTCAGCGAGCTGGCCGACGTCTCCTATCTGCTGAGCAGCATCTATGAACCCGAAACCGAGTCGGGGATCGCCTGGGACGATCCAGATGTCGGGATCGAGTGGCCTCTTCCCCGCGGCGAGGAGCCGCTGCTTTCCGAGCGCGACCGCTCCGCCCCGAGCCTCTCGGAGGCCGCGGGCTCGTTGCCCTTCTGAGCGGGGGCGTTGCGGCGCCCGTGCTCAGTGGGCGCCCTCGCCGCGGACCATCGCCCGCGGCGTGCGCAGCAGGATCGCCAGATCGCCGGTGATCGAGACGTTGTCGAGGTAGTCGCGCTCCAGCGCCAGGCGCTCCTCGAAGCTCAGGTCCCCGCGCCCGTAGAC
>JBBRHQ010000313.1:0-2638 GCA_038222365.1 Solirubrobacterales bacterium | reverse complement strand
CCTGACGCCCAGACCAAGAAGCTCCCTCACGAACGCCGGGGCTGTTCGCCGTCAATCTGGAGCCGCTGGACGGGGTCTCGTGCCCCTCCGAACGGCTTGTAATTCGGGGCGGCCAGAGGCCGCCGAATTTGAGAGAGGTGGGGTACGGGACCCCCAACCCCGCTCAGGATTGGTTGAAGAACCCCTTGTCGATCAGCCGCGCCTTCTCCTCGGCCGAGACCTCGACGTTCCGTGGGGTCAGCAGGAAGACCTTCTCGGCGATTCGCTGCATCCCGCCGTCGAGGGCGTAGGTGAGGCCCGAGGCGAAGTCGATCAGCCGCTTCGAGAGTTCGTGATCGGTCGTCTGCAGGTTGAGAATCACCGGTACCGCGCGCTTGAACTGGTCCGCGACCTGCTGGGCGTCGTTGAAGTTGCGGGGGATGACCAGGTGGACCTGGATGTCGCCGCCGCCGTTGTCGACCGGGCGCAGGACCCTGGTGCGGGAGGCGGCAATCGGCTCGTCGTCGGCGAAGATGTCGTCGATCTCATCGCGGCGGCGCCGTGAGGTCGGCAGGCGGCGGACAGGCGCGGCGGACTCGCGGTCGCGCTCCCGCTCGCGGCGAGTGTCGAAGATCTCCTCGGAGGAGTCGGAGGAGCCCTCCTCGTACTCGGGCCCGTAGTCGTGGTCCTCGGCCAAGCCGAAGTAGACGAGGGCGCGATGCCATGTGTCTCGAAGGGCCATCGGTACGGATTGTTCGGCTCTGAGCGGCCGATTCCTTTACCAATTATGCATTGCCGGCGCGGTGAGTTCTCTTGCCTAGCGCAAAAACCGCGCCGGCGGCCGGAATTCCCTGCGGCGGCTTCGCCGCCTGACATGCCTGTGCCGGCGCTACACCGCGCCGGCACATCACGCATAGAGCGCGGTGCCGAGGCGAATGATCGACGCCCCCTCCTGCACCGCGACCCGCCAATCCTGCGAGGTCCCCATCGAGAGCCGCGCCAGGCGATGCTCGGCCGCCAGCTCGGCCAGCTTGGCGAAATGCGGCCTCGAGGCCTCGGGGTCCTCGCTGAACGGGGGCATCCCCATCAGGCCGCCAACCCTGACCGGGCATCGCGCGATGAAACCTGCGAGGTCGGCGGGGGCGATGCCGCCCTTGCCCTCCTCCCCGGCGACGTTGACCTCGATCAGCACCTCGGTTCGCTCGTCGCCGTGGCGGCCGAGCTGGGTGAGGACGGAGTCCGATGCGACCGATTGGATCAGCCGGCAGCGGGGCAGCAGGACCTTCACCTTGCGGCTTTGCAGGTTGCCGATGAAGTCCCACTGGAAGGATTCGCCCCAGCGCTCCTGCTTGGCGCTCAGCTCCTGCTGGCGGTTCTCGCCGACCAGGGTGACCCCGGCCTCCGCCAGGGCCCCCATCTCCTCGTTCGGGACGTACTTGGTCGCGGCGAGGACTTCGACCCCTTCCCCTGCCTCCTCGGCGACCGACTCCAAGTTCGCGGCGATTCTTGCCGGGTCGAGACCGCTGATCAGGCCGGGCACCGCTCAGCCCGCCCCGGCGGTTCGCATGACGAGGCCGGCCTGGCGACCGGTTCTCCCGTGATCGCGTCGATGCGAGAAGAAGAGGCCGGCCTCACAGGAGGTGCAGAGGTCCGCGGACTCGATCTCCTCGACTCCCGCCCCCCGCAATAGCCTGCGGGCGACCTCGGGGAGATCGAGCATCCTCCCCGCGGCGATTCCCGGCCCGAGCGCCTCGAACTCCTCCAGCACCTGATCGCCGACCTGATAGCAGCAGGGGCCGATCCCCGGCCCGATCGCTGCGGCGCTCGCCCTCACGGCCGAGGCGCCGCGGGCGGCGATCCCGGCCGCGAGTCCGCGCCAGCCGCAGTGCAGGATCGCCGTTCCGCCCGGCCCCGAGAGCGCGACCGGAAGGCAGTCGGCGACGTAGACGAGCCCTGCGAGACCCTCGCCGGATACGACGTGGCCGTCGGCCTCGGGGTTCGGGCTGCCCGGCTCCGCAAATGGGCTCGGTCGCTGGGGGCCCGTGTGCGTGGCGATCCCGGCAGCGTGGACCTGCAGCCCGGCGAGGATCCGCTCGGGCTGCAGGCCGAGCGCCGCGCAGAGCCTGCGGCGGTTCTCGGTCACCGAGTCGCGCTCATCGTCGGTGAGGATGCCGAGGTTGAGGCTCTCGAAGTCGCCGCTGCTGGCTCCGCCGATCCGGGTCGAGAAGATCGCCCGCGACCCCGGAAGACCGGCCTCGAGCCACCTGATCCCGTCCCTCTCGTGCCATTCCATCGAGGGTAAGTAAGCAGACGACCGCCGGCTCAGCGCGCCGCCGCGCGCAGGGCGACGGCCAGCTCCCCCTCGCGCCCTCCGGTCTCGCCGTCGAGTTTGGCGGCCAAGGCCGCCCGCAGGCCGCGGCCGACCGCGGGGCCGGCGGTGACACCCGCCGCGAGCAGATCGTCGCCGTCGATCTCCAGCACCACTCTGCTCCAGCTCCCCAGGTAGGCGTCCAGCCACTCGGCGCCAAGGGCCCGGGCCAGCAGCAACTCGGCAGACCCATGCCCCCGAGCCGCCTCGAGCGCGGCGGAGGGACGATCGGGGGCCGCCGCGGCGAGGGCTTCCTCCCGGCCCGCCGGCCCGATGGCCGCGGCGAGAACC
>JBBRHQ010000312.1:0-2639 GCA_038222365.1 Solirubrobacterales bacterium | reverse complement strand
GAGCGCACGCCGCTCTCGCGGGCCTCGCTCGACGAGCTGCTCGAGCTCGCCGAGGGCGGCATCGTTCGTCTGCGGGAAGCGCAGGAGCGGGCCACCGCGAGTTGATCCTCGCCACCCGCAACGAGCACAAGTTGCGCGAGCTGGCCGAGATCCTGCCCGCCGCCGGCCTCGGACCGCTGCCGCCGGAGGTCGAGCTCCCACCCGAGGATGGCGAGAGCTTCGCCGCAAACGCGCTGATCAAGGCCCGAGCAGCGCGGGAGGCGACCGGGGAGGAGGCGATCGCCGACGACTCCGGAATCGAAGCGCCGGCGCTCGGCGGGCGACCCGGAGTGCGCTCGGCCCGCTACGCCGGCCCGGAGGCCTCCGACGAGGAGAACCTGGCCAAGCTGATGGCCGAGGTCGGGGCGGCCGGAGGGGACCGTCGGGTCGCCTACGTCTGCGTGATCGCCCTGGTCGACGCCGACGGGGTGGAGCGCCTCTTCGAAGGGAGATGCACCGGCGTCCTCGCCGAGGAGTTGCGGGGTGAGCGCGGCTTCGGCTATGACCCGGCGTTCGTCCCCGACGACACCGGCCCCGGGGACTCGCGGACGATGGCAGAGCTGGAGCCGGCTGAAAAGCACGCGATCAGTCACCGGGGGCGCGCGGCGCGGGCCCTGGCCCACCACCTCGCCGGCACCGGGAGAAGCGGATCGTGATCGGAACCAAGTCGGAGGCCGCCGCCCTCTCGATCGCCTCCAACGCCCTGCTGATCGCGCTGAAGCTCGCCGCCGGCGCGATCACCGGCTCGATCGCGATCATCACCGAGGCGGTCCACTCGCTGATCGACCTGGTCGCCTCGGTCGTCGCCTTCATCTCGGTCCGGAAGGCCGACGAGCCGGCTGACGTCGAGCACCCCTACGGCCACGAGAAGGTCGAGAGCCTGGCGGCGACCCTGGAGGGGATGCTGATCCTGCTCGGCGCCGGGATCATCATCTACGAGGCGACCCACCGCCTGGTGGTCGGCTCCGAGGTCGAGCGCCTCGGGGTCGGGATCGTGGTCATGGGTGTCTCGGTGATCGCCAACCTGGGGGTCTCCAGCGTGCTCTCGCGCCAGGCGCGTGTGCACGAGTCGCTCGCCCTCGAAGGCGACGCGGCCCACCTCCGCACCGACGCGATGACCTCGGCCGGCGTACTGGTCGGCCTGGCCCTGGTCCAGGTCACCGGGATGGCCCAGTTCGATTCGATCACCGCCCTGATCGTCGCGGTGGTGATCGTGATCGCCGGGATCCGGATCATCCGGCGTTCCTCCGGCGTGCTCGTCGACGAGGCCCTTCCGGCGCAGGAGATGGACCTGATCGAGGCGGCGATCGCCACGGCCCGCACCCCCGAGGTCGCCGGCTACCACAAGCTCCGCGCCCGGCGGGCGGGGCGACGGCGCTACGTCGACTTCCACGTCCAGTACCGCCAGGGGACCAGCCTCGAGCACGCCCACCACCTGGCCCACGAGATGCGCGGCGCGATCGAGGCCGAGATCCCCGCCGCGGATGTGCTGATCCACGTCGAGCCGGAGACCTCGCTGATCGATCCGCGCGAAGGGCGCGGACCGTTCCGGGCCGGATGAGCGCGGCTAGCGGGGAGGCAGCAGGTTGACGGCCGCGGCGAGGCCGACGGCGGCGACGGTGATCGAGTAGCCGGTGTAATCGCTGAGGGCGAAAAGCACCGCGGCGATCGCGCAGACGGCGACCACGGCGATCCAGGATGCGCGCGCGAGGGGCACGGCCGGTATTTTCACGCAGATGCCCGATGGCACAGCCTCAAGCGCGGTTTCCGAGGAGCAGGCGGACCGGGCGCTCGCCTATCTGGCCGAGATGTCGCCCGACCTGCGGGGCGGCGCGATCCTCGGTCGGGGTGGCGAGGTCCTCGCCGCCGACGGGGACCCCGCCGAGTGGCAGGACGCGGTGACGGCACTGCTGGAGGTGGCCGACAGCGCCGGGGAGGAGCCGGCCGGCCAAGTCCACATCGCCACCGAGCAGGGCGAGGTGTTCGCGCTTCGCCACGAAGGGCTGACCGCGGTGGCGGTGACCGAGCGCCTCGTCCTCTCCTCGCTGATGTCCTTCGACATGCGCTCGGTCCTGCGCGACCTCAGCGCAGGCGAGCCGGCCGGCGGGGGCGGCTGATGCCGAAGGCCCACCGGGTCCTCCTCGACCGGGTTTCCGGCTACGCCGACGAGGCCGCCGCCTTCATGCGCCGCCGCCGCCACACCCGCCGGCCGTTCGCCCGGATCCACTACACGGGCGGGCGCAGTTGCGACCACGCCTCGGACACCGTGACCGGGGCGGAGCTGTTCACCGCGGCCGGACGGGTGATCGAGGCCGCCTCGAGGCCGGAGGCCTGATGGCTGCCGCCGGGCCGGCCCCGCTGATCGAGCCGGCGCTCGCCGAGAGCGTCCTGCTCCGGGCGCTCGAGACCGGCGGCGAGTTCGCCGAGATCTACTGCGAGAGCCGCTCCGGCCTGACCATGGCGATCGACGAGTCGCGGATCGAGTCGGTTCAGTCGGGGGTTGAGGAGGGGGCCGGGATCAGGGTGATCAGCGAGGGTACGACCTACTTCTCCCACGTCGACGGCCTCGCCGGGGCTGACCTCGAGCGGGCGGCCGGGGA
>JBBRHQ010000311.1:0-2641 GCA_038222365.1 Solirubrobacterales bacterium | reverse complement strand
GGCGGGTTTGGGTTGTAACTTATGTGGCGTCCGGTTCCCCCGCCCGCGTGCCCCCCGGGGGGGGGGCCCCCCCGGGGGCCCCCCACCCCCGATTTGCGGCAGTGCACCTTGGCGCCGCCGAGGTCCTCCATCGAGATCTCCTCGCCGGTCACCGCCTTGGTCAGGTGCGGGCCTGCCAGCGCCATCGCCCCCTGCCCGACGACCATCGGCACGAAGTCCGAGAGGCCCGGGATGTAGGCGGTGCCAGCGGCGCAGGGGCCGAGCATCGCCGCGATCAGCGGGATCACCCCCGACATCTCGACCTCCTCGCGGAACAGGTGGCCCGAGCCGGCGAACAGCGAACCCGCCGCCTCCTGGATCCGCGCCCCGGCGGAGTCGAGCAGCCAGATGAAGGGCATCCGCTTCTGCAGCGCCATCTCGCGCAGCCGGGTCACCTTCAGCTCCCCCGTCATCCCCATCGAGCCGGCCATCACGGTGAAGTCGTAGGCGGCGACGCAGCAGGCCCGCCCCTCGACGTCGCCCCAGCCGGTGATCACGCCGTCGGCCGGAGCCTCCTTGCCCTCCATCGAGCGCTGCGAGAAGTGGGGACGACCGTGGACCCCCATCTCGACGAAGCTGCCCTCGTCGACGAGGAGGGCGATCCGCTCGCGCGCGGTCAGCTTGCCCCGCTCGTGCTGGACCCTGATCTTCTCCTCACCGCCTCCGAGCCTGGCGTGCTCGCGGCGCTCGTGCAGTTGCTCGGTCAGCTCTCCAAGCGGCGCCGTCCCCGGCAGCTTCGGCGGGGCGCCGTTGCCGCCCTCGCCGCCCTTCGCCTCGGTCTGCTCTTCGCCGGCCAAGCTAGCTCTCCTCGCTGTGATCGATCTCGGTCCGATACGTAGTCTGATCGGGATGCGAACCGCGGCATCGGCCGTCACTTTGCGCAGGTTCGAGCTCAGATCCGACCAGGCAGGACGGCTGAAGCGAGGGCTGGCGCGGGCCCACTTCGCCCACCTCGAGGTCGAGAGCACGCCGGCCTGCGCAGATTGCTTCGTCTACCGGCTGACGACGCCCGCAAACTCGGTGCGCTTCGACCAGGCAGGGGCTCCGGCGCGGATCAAGCCGGTGATCTCCCCGCTCGAGGCAATCGTCGCGGCCCATCGTTCGAATCGTGGCTGAGCGGCTCATCTGCCCTTCCACTCCGGCTCGCGCTTCTCGAAGAACGCCTTGACGCCCTCGACCGCGTCCTCGGTCGACAGCTCGATCGTCAGCTGAGCGCGCAGGTAGTCGAGCGCCTCGACGATCGGCATGTCCATCTGGCGCCAGATCGCATCCTTGCCGAGACGCATTACCAGGGGCGACTTGGCCGCCAGCTTTCCCGCCCAGGCGGCGACCGCATCCTCGAGGTCCTCCGCCGGGACGACCAGGTTGACGATCCCCGCTTCACGCGCCTCCGCCGCGGTCATCCTCTCTCCCAGGAGCATCATCTCGCTCGCCTTCTTCCGCGGGACGTTGCGGTAGATCAGCGCCATGATCATGAACGGGAAGAGACCGACGTTGATCTCGGGGGTGCCGAATGTCGCGGCCTCCGAGGCGACGATCAGATCGCAGGCGAGGGCGATCCCCAGCGACCCCGCAAGGACATGGCCGTTGGCGGCGACGATCGACGGCTTGCCGAGCTCCCCCAGGGCGCGGAAGACCTCGACGAACTTCTCCGCGCCGATGTGCTTGTGGACGGTCGGTTCCTCGCCACCGAAGGCGGCGAGGTTGCCGCCGGCGGAGAAGACCTTCTCGTGGGATGAGGTCAGGACGAGGACCCGTACCCGCTCGTCGGAGCCCGCCTCGCCCAGCGCCCCGAGCAGGTCGCTGAGCAGCTGATCGGAGAGGGCGTTGCGGGTCTCGGGATCGTCGAGCGTGACGGTGGCGACGCTCCCGTCGACCTCGTAGCGCACCTTCTCGTAGGCCATCGCCAGCAGCCTAGCACTGATGAAAGTAGGAAGTGCTACTGTCCACTTTGCTGTAGCAGGAGGCCCAGAACCCGAGCAGAGGAGAGCAGCTGTGGCGACCGCGACGACCAACGGCACCTCGGTGATCAAGCCCGACTTCGAGTCGGGCCGCAAGCACTTCATCTTCAGCCAGGAGCACGAGGACCTGAGGGAGTCGCTGAGCTCGTGGGTGAAGAAGGAGCTCTACCCCCACCGCAACGAGTGGGAGGACACCTACTGGCCGAGCGAGGTGTTGAAGCGAGCCGGGGACCTGGGCTTCCTCGGCCTCTGCTTCCCGGAGGAATACGGCGGGCAGGGCGGCGACTACTTCTACTCGCTGGTCCGGGCCGAGTCGATGAGCTACTCGGGGTCGGGCGGGACCAACATGGGCTTCGCCGTGCAAACCGACATGGTCCTCCCCCCCGTCCACCTGCTCGGATCCGAGGAGCAGAAGCAGCGCTACCTCACCCCCGGCCTGAAGGGCGAGAAGATCGGCTGCCTGGGGATCACCGAGCCCGGCGCCGGATCCGACGTCGCCGGGATCCGCACCACGGCGATCCGCGACGGCGACGAGTACGTCATCAACGGTTCGAAGACGTTCATCACCAACGCGCCGCGCGCCGACTTCATCGTCCTCGTCGCGAAGACCGACCCCTCCGAGCGCCACGCGGGGATCACGC
>JBBRHQ010000310.1:0-2685 GCA_038222365.1 Solirubrobacterales bacterium | reverse complement strand
ACCTTTGCGCTCGGGCTCGCGGTCGGGCTCGGGGCGCTGCTCGCGGCGCGGCGCGGGCGACAGGTCCCGGCCCTGGCGCTCGCCTTCGCCTGCCCCCTGGCCAGCCCCCTCGCCGGTCTCTTCCTCGTCGGGGCCGGCGGCGCCTGGGCGCTCGGGCGGAGCCGGCTCGCCCCCGCCGCGCTGAGCGCCGCCTCCCTGGCGCCGCTGCTGGCATTGCAGATCGCCTTCCCCGAGGGGGGCACCTTTCCCTTCCCCGCCACTGAGCTCGCCCTGCTGCTGGTGGCGCTGATCGCCGGCGCCCTGGTGCTGCCGCCCGAGCAGCGGGTTCTGCGGGCCGGCTTCGCCCTTTACGCGTTTGTCGCGATCGCCGCCTTCCTGGTGCCGAGCCCCCTCGGCTACAACTGCGGTCGCCTGGCGCTGATCGCGGTCGGGCCGCTGCTCGCCTGCGCGCTGCACGGCCGCCGTGCGCTGCTGCTTGCCGCGGCGGCGCCCCTGCTCCTCTTCTGGTCCTGGACGCCATCTGCCCGCGACCTCGAGGACGTCGGCGGGCCGAGCGCGAGCGCCGCCTACTACGCGCCCCTGGAGGCGTTCCTGGCGCGCCACGACGAGCCGCCGGCGCGAGTCGAGATCCCCTTCACCAAGCAGCACTGGGAGGCCGTCTACGTCGCCCGCCACTTCATGCTCGCCCGCGGCTGGGAGCGCCAGCTCGACCGGGGCAGGAACCCGATCTTCTACCAGGGCAGGCACCACACTCTCGACCCCGATGCCTACCGCCGCTGGCTGGGAGCCGCCGGGGTGCGATTCGTCGCGGTCCCCGATGCGCCGCTCGACGAGTCGGCCCGCGCAGAGGTCAACGCGATTGCAGCACGCCCTCCCTACCTCGACCCGGTCTGGCGCTCGAAGCACTGGAAGGTCTACGCGGTCCGCGACGCGACGCCGCTGCTCAGCGGCCCCGGCAGGCTGCTCAGCGTCCGGCCCGACTCCTTCACGCTCCAGGCCCGCCACCCGGGAAAGTTCTTGGTGCGGCTCCAGTTCTCCCCCTACTGGCAGCTGCACCGCGAGGCGGGTTGCGTGATGAGGGGCCCGAACGGCTGGACCCGCCTGCTGATCACCCGCACCGGCAGGCAGCAGGTGACCACCGATTTCGGCTTCGACCGGACCCTCAGTCACGGCCGGCGCTGCGCCTGAGGAACCGACGAGAGGCGGGCGCGCCCTGCAAGACCTCCTTCATCCTGCAATTCTGTGTGCAGCTTATTAGCAACTCCTCACACTCTGGCCGTCCCGGATAGCCTCTCGCGCTCCGCCGGTCACCCCGTAAACGGTTGTTCGAAGGGAAATTGACCAGCGGCACGAATGAAATCTGTTTCGAGCAACAGGCAGACTCGGGCCCGCAGCGGCCCCCTGACGCTCGCCGCGGCCCTGCTCGCGGCGCTGATCGTGCTCGGATCGCTCGGCGGGGTGGCCCCGGCCGAGAACCTGCAGAACAAGCTCCATCGTGGCCAGGCGAGGCTCGACCAGGTCGAGCAGCGAAGCGGTGACGTCGCCGCCTCGATCGAGCAGCAGAACAGCGAGGTCGACGCCCTGATCGGGCAGGTCGCCGCGCTGCAGAGCCGGCGGGCCGAGGTCGAGCAGGAGCTGGCCGCGAAGCAGGCCGAGCTCGATCGGGCCACTGCCGCGCTGCAGCGCCAGCGCAGGCACCTCGAGGTCGTCCGCGGCCAGCTGAAGCGGGCCCTGAAGGTGCTGCGCGAATGGCTGGTCACCGTCTACGTCTCCGGCAAGCCGGACGTGCTCAGCGTGATCGCCGACTCGGCGAGCTGGTCCGACGTCGTTTCCCAGAGCGAGTACCTGGGCCAGATCAAGGACTACGAGGGCACCGTGGTCGAGCGGGTGCAGGAGATCCGCGACCAGACCAGGGCGGCGGTGAAGCGCCTCACCGAGACCCGCGAGCAGATCTCCGAGGCCCGCGACGCGATCGCGGCCGAGGAGGATCAGCTGGCCGGGATGGAGGCGACCCTGCGGGCGCGCCACTCGGAGCTGGTCGCCGCCCAGAGCGCTCGCCAGCAGGCCCTCGACTCCCTCCAGGGCCAGGCGGCGGCGCTCCGCGACAACCTTTCCTCGGTATCGGACCAGATCGCCCAGCGGCAGGCCGCCCAGCAGCAGGCAGCCGCGGAGGCGGCGCCTGCCGCGACGAGCGCTCCGGCTCCCGCTCCCGCTCCAGCGCCGGCTCCGGCCTCGGTGCCCGGCGAGTCGGCGACCCTGCTCCCCAACGGCCAGGCCGCCGCTCCGGCGAGCGCTCCAGCGGCAGTGAAGGCGGTGATCGCCGCCGCCAACTCGATCGCCACCACCCCCTACATCTGGGGCGGCGGCCACGGATCCTTCAGCTCCTCCGGGTATGACTGCTCGGGAGCGGTCAGCTTCGCGCTGAACGGCGGCGGCTTCCTCTCGAGCCCGCTCGACTCGACCGGGCTCGAGACCTGGGGCGTGCCGGGGGCCGGCAGCTGGATCACCGTCTACGCCAACTCGGGTCACGCCTTCGCGGTGATCGCGGGCCTGCGCTGGGACACCTCCGGGGACGTCTCGGGCACGGGCCCCCGCTGGCACACCGACATGGCCTCGACCGCCGGGTTCATCGCGCGCCACCCGAGCGGCTACTGACACCCCGTCGGGCGTCGAGTGGACGAAATC
>JBBRHQ010000309.1:0-2775 GCA_038222365.1 Solirubrobacterales bacterium | reverse complement strand
TGCTCGCGGATGTGAGAGGCGGGTGCGTAGGCGACGGTGCCGCGCAGTGTCAGGTGTGGCAGGTAGCGCTTCGCCTCCCCGGCGGCGAACAGCGCCGCGTGCCCGCCCTGCGAGTGCCCGGAGATCAGGTAGCGCTTGCCGATCTTCGGGTTCAGGGCCCGGGCCGCGCGGACGATGTCGAGCACGCTGCGCCCCTCTGCCTTACCGATCAGGTAGGAGTGGGCGCCGGGGGTTCCGAGCCCCTGGTAGTCGGTCCGCAGCACCGCGTAGCCCGCTTTCAGCCAGGCGTTCAGCTCGGGGTCGATGTAGGAGATGTAGGGGCTGGCCGGAGCGCCCTTGTGGTTGCGCGAGGGGGCGCAGACGTCGGCGGTGCCGGTCGTCCCGTGGGCGTAGCTGATTACCCGCCAGCCACTCTTCGGCGGCTTGCCCTTGGGCACGCTGACCGATCCCGAGACAGCCACCCGCTTGCCCTTCGGAGTGATCGAGGTGTAGAGGACGAGCCTGGTCGAGGCGGCCGCCGAGAGCGGCACCAGGCCACCCGCCTTGCGCGCCCAGATCAGGTGTCCGTGGCCGCGCGGAAGGTGCTTCGGGGGGTGATAGAAGGCGAGGCCGGCGGGGCCCTTCCGGACCTTGGCGCCGGCGCTCGGAGCGAACGCCGTTCCGAGGACGGCGAAGGCGGCGACGAGGATCAGGGTGCGGGCGCGTGCGACGTGGGCGTTCAAGCTCTCTCATGGCGTAGTCGGATGGGCACAACCCTAGAACTTCGGCGAGCCGAGGCTCATCCTGACTGAACACCCCGACGGCGCTTTCGGAGCGCCGGGGGTCGAACGCGACGTTGGCTCCAATGGGCGCGAAAGGCGCAGTTCGGCGGGGCGAGGGCTCTCAGCGGGCGGCGAGCCAGGCGGCGTGCTCCGCGCCAAGCTCGCCGACCGGCTCGCCCTCCTCGATCAACTCGCGAAGCAGCGCTCCCCAGCGCCCGCCGGCGCGCATCGTGGTGGCGATCTGGAACAGCAGCCCTTCCATCCTCCGCAGCAGCAGGGCCTCCGGTGGCAGGGTCATCCGGCGCAGTTGCTCGAACAGGTCGCGGCGCTGCTCCCGAACCCTCTCGGAGCTCCGCCACAGGTCCTCCGGCGCCAGCCGCAAAACGCCGTCGGACTTCAGCCACCAGGAGAGCTCGCGCATGTAGTCCAGCAGCAGCGGCCCGTCCCAGTCGGTTACCTCGCCGGGGAGGTAGCCGAGCTCGCGCAGCCCGCGCAGCAGGGTCGCGGCGTCGTCCTCGCGGATCGCGGCGGCGATCTCGCCCTCGTCGGCGAGGTAGCCCGGGGGCAGGCGGCGCAGCATGCCGAAATCGAAGAAGGCGACGCGGCCGTCGGGGCGCAGCAGGTAGTTGCCGGGGTGCGGGTCGCCGAGGGCGAGCCCCAGCTCCCGCACCGTCCCGTAGAAGAAGCGGTAGACGATCTCGACGAAGCGGTCGCGGACGGGATCGGGCTGCCGCGCCACCTGGTCGAACTCGATCCCGTCGACCCACTCGGTGACCAGCACCCGCCGGCGGCTCAGCTCGGTGTCGACCTCGGGCACGCAGACGAACGGGTGGCCGCGCCAGAAGCGGGCGACCCGGCGGTGGTTGCCCGCCTCCAGCTCGTAGTCGCATTCCTCGACGATCCGCTCGCCCAGCTCGTCCAGCACGTCCCTGATCTCGAGCCCGGGCATCAGCTGGCGCAGCAGCGGCGTCAGCAGGCGCAGGTTGCGCATGTCGGACTCGACCGTCTCGGCGATCCCCGGGTACTGGACCTTGATCGCGACCTCGCGCCCGTCCTCGGCGCGCCCGCGGTAGACCTGGCCGATGCTGGCCGCGGCGGCGGGCTCGGGGTCGATCTCGGCCAGGACCCGCTCGGGAGCCGAGCCCCAGTCCTCGGCGATCACCTCCCGCATCTGCTTCCAGCCGACCGGCGGGACGTCGTCGCGCAGCGAGGCGAGGCGGCCCTGCAGGTACTCGGACTGGTCTGCGTCGAGGCCGGGGAACTCGACCGTCGAGAGGACCTGTCCCGCCTTCATCGCCGCGCCGCGCATCACTGCCAGCTGGTCGATCAGCGAGTCGATCGTCGCGACGAGGCGATCGCCGCGCCTGCGGCGCTGCTGCTCGGGGCTTCCCCTGGAGTCGACGCGATCGCCTGCCCAGCGCATCGCTCCGCCGGCTGCGACCCGCCCCAGCCGGGCCGTCCGCGCCCCCCTGCCCCTGGTCGGGCTGCGTCCCTTCTCGTCGGCCACGGCCGACAGTCTGGCAACCACCGCTCCCGGACCCCGGGGGCTGTGCTGCATTCCGGGGTGGCCGTAGGCGACAATTCGCGCCAGTGGACCCGACCCCCGACAGCCGAGTGGTGATGACCGGCGATGTGCTCGCACCGCGCCGGGCCCTGCGCGGCATGCTGCTGGCGGCGGCGATCGTCAGCCTCTGGCTCGCCGTCGCTCCGGCGACCCCGGACCTCGCAGCCCAGGTCTACCGGGTCCACCTTTTCGCCAACCACGGGTTCGCTCTCTATGACGCCAACTGGTACGGCGGGCACCTGTTGCCGGCTTACAGCGTCATTTTCCCGCCGCTGGGGGCGCTGGTCGGCGTGCGGCTGGCCGGGGCGCTGGCGACGGCCGCGGCGATCGTCCTCTTCGACCGGCTGGCTCGCGACGAGTTCGGCAGCCGCGCCTGGAGGGGAACGGTCTGGTTCGCTCTCGGTGCCGGGCTCAACCTGCTCAGCGCCCGCCTCACCTTTGCGCTCGGGC
>JBBRHQ010000308.1:0-2837 GCA_038222365.1 Solirubrobacterales bacterium | reverse complement strand
CCAGATCCGACGCGGCGAGCTGATCGAGCAGGCGCCAGGCCTCCCGTCGATCCGGGTGGGCGAACATCGAAGCCCCGCCGCCCGCCGCCGCTTCTGTGACCAACTCCTTGGTGGCCCGATTCTCACCGAGAAAAGGAAGGTCACCCCAGACGGCAACGTGGGCGAGATTGGCTCGATCTGAGTACTCGATGCCGGGCACCAGCACGGTGCCGAAGGCGCTGGCCGCCCTGCACTCCTCCCGATAGGCGCGCCAGCGATCCTCGTCAAAGCCACGATCGTGCTCGGTCATCAACACGGCGCCGAAGCCACGCCTGCTGAACTCCCTGGCCAGATCCGGCAGCGACCAGCTTCCGTCATAGGACCAATCCGAATGGACGTGGACGGCCGCTCGGATGGTCATATATCCGTCCGGCGCTTGCTTCGAAAGGCATTGATCACCGTCGATACTGTGTCATCGAGGAAGACCGGAAGCTCGCCTCGCCGCCAGTTGTAGGGGCGGTCCCCACGATGCCACGAGACGACGTCCCGGACGGTTCCGGGGCGCGATGGCCAGGGAACCGCTCCCGAACGGGGCCCTCTGATCACGGCGAGCAGGTGGATGATCTCGCGCCCCACGTGCCGGGCGCGTACGGTTTCGCCCCCGGCGCGCCGGGGAAGCTGGCCGAGCCGGTCGCCAAGTGCCTGCGCGACGGCCCAAGCGGGGTACTCGAGGCCGACCGCCCGCGCCAGGGCCATGCTGCCCCAGGCGCGTCCGTTCAGCTCGATGAACCACACTCTGCCGTCTGCGTCGCGGAGGGTCTCGAGCATGAACAGCCCGGACCAACCGAGTCGGTCAACCATGCTCTCGGCGCACCCCACCACGGACTCCTCGACCGGGATCGAGATACAGGCACTCGACCCCGAGCCCGCCGGATTCATCATTCTGATCCGGCGGTGCGCGCTCCAGGCCGTGACGCCGTCAGCGGTCGCGAGCCCGAATACGCCCTCGCCGACGCCCGAAAGCCGCGGCTGGATGATCAGCGGGCATCCGGGCTCGAACGAACCCAAGGCGCCGTCCATTTCACCGAGGTCCGCGCAGCTCCGCGCGGCGCCTCCCGAGAGGAGCCCTCCGGCCCGCTCGCCCGCTGCGATCGCCGGCCGCACGACGAGCGGGAACCGAGCGTCGGAATCCGGCATCGCGGGCGCCACGGTGAATTGCGTGCTCGGGACCGAAAAGCCGGCCGCGCCGGCGGCATCGATTTGCAGCCGCTTGTCGAGGGCGACCTCGGCCTGCCTTCCACTGGGCCCGACCAGCACGCACCGGGTTCCCGCGCAGGCCCGCTCACAGAGCCAGAGCGCAGCGTCGTCGAGCGGCATGACCGCCTCCGCGCCCGAGTCGCGCATCGCGGCTCGAAGATCCCGCAGAGCCTCCTCGACACCACGCTCGGGCGGGGCAATCGGATGGATCTCCACCGAATCCAACCTTCGCAGGGCCGGCTTGGAGTCGCTTCGCGTGAAGGCTGAGACGGAGAATCCGGCCGCCATGATGCTCCAGACGCTCTCGATCGCCGCCAGCGCGTCCGCAAAGCCGACCAGCACACGACGTTGGTCGCCGGCTCGAACCGGATCCCTTCGATGAGCCTCGCCCTTCACGATCGCCGGCCGGCGGCGGACCCGGCCCGTTCCCCAAGGGGCCTCTTGATCGTCAACGCCGACGATCTCGGGCTGGACGTCGTCAGCACGGATTCGATCTTGCGCTGCTTCAGGGCGGGGCGGATCAGCAGTGCGAGTGCGTTGGTCGGGATGAGCGATTCCGACCGCGCGGCGGCTCTGGCGCGTGAGGCGAATCTTCCCATCAGGTTGCACCTAAATCTAACCGAACCGTTTACCGATCCTCTGGTGCCGAGCGACGTGCGAGATCGCCAGGCGCGAATGGCCCGCCACTTCGCCCGCTCACCGAGCGCCTACTGGATATGTAGTCCACTGCGTCAACCGGTGATCGAAGCGTGCATTCGAGATCAAATTCAGATGTTCGAGCAACTCTTCGGTGAGTCGCCTCGCGCGGTGGATGGACACCAGCATGTGCACACCTGTCTGAACGTCCTGTTCGCCCGATCACTCGGCAGTATCACAGCGATGCGAGCGACCTTCAACCTGCCGCCGGATGACATTCGACTTGCAAAGAAGGGTGTGCAGATGATGATCAATGCCATGGTGCGGCTGCGGTTCACCTCGACTCAGCGATTCACCTTTGTTCGCAAGGGAAGTGTGTGCCGGAATGCGCAGGATCTGACCGGCTTGGTGGCTCGAGCTCGGATGGAATCGGTCGAGCTGATGACTCATCCCGGCGTCGAGGATGAACGCAACCTTCTTCTATCCGACCAATGGGCGGAGGCGATTGCAGGAGCGCCACTCGGAACGTTGGGGGACCTTTGAGATGAGCGCCTGGATTGAACTCCTTCGCCGGGTCACCCCCGCCCCGATCCGCAGCGCCGCCCGCCGCATCCGGCTCGACCGTGGATTCATGCGGAACAGGCTCGGCCGCCACGAGTTCGGCGCCTACTGCAGGGAGCTGGACGGTCTCTGGCCGATCATCGACGCTGCCCACGAGCGCTGGGCGAAGGAGGTGGGGGGGCGCGAAATCCGGGGGCACCGCGCCTCATTCGCACACCTGAGTCCCGCGTCCAGCAGGCGGCTCTACGCCCTCCTCCGCAAACAGCGGCCGGAGGTGCTGGTCGAGACCGGGGTCTGTAACGGGGTCTCATCCGCGGTGATCCTCCACGCCCTCCGCGCGAACGGACGTGGTCGCCTCTACAGCGTCGATCTCCCCGAGGTGGCCGGATCGCCGAGCGCCGAGC
>JBBRHQ010000307.1:0-2840 GCA_038222365.1 Solirubrobacterales bacterium | reverse complement strand
GAGCGTCGCAGCCAGACGGCCAGGTTGTGCCTGTAGATCGGGTGGTGGCGGAACCCGACCCAGCCCCCCCTTGGCGCGGAGTTGCTGAGCACGCCCGTGCTGTGGGAGTAGCGCCCGCTCAGCAGGGTCGTTCGGGAGGGGCAGCAGAGCGGATAGGAGACGATATAGCGGTTGAACGAGACCCCGTGCTTGCGGATCAGATCGAGCGTCTTCGGCATCGCCCGAACGCGGTCGCCGAGTGGCGTGATCCTGGTCGCGCGAAGCTCGGCGAGGGTCTGGTCGTCGGTCTGGATGACGACGATGTTGGGCCGGGCGCCGCCGGCGGCGGAGGCGCTCGGGCCGGGTCCACGCGAGGCGAGCACGACCAGCAGCGACAGCAGCGCTGCGGCCGAGAACAGCATCCGGTTGTCGCTGAGAAGCCTGCCCATGAGCCACTCCGCCCGATCTAACCCTCGATCCCCGCGCAAGTTTCGACACGCTAGAGGACCGGTCCGCGCTACGTCCGGCGACGCGGTGCTCGTAGGATCTCGGCCGTGACTGCGGAAGCCGAATCTGACCAGCTTTGGGCCCTGAGATCCCGGTGAGGATCGCCCCCGCGAGGGCGAGGGCCGAGGTGGCCCGCCTGATCGGCGGCTTCCGCGACTACTACGGCGAGCCCGAGCCCGGGGACGCGGCGATTCTCGCCACGGTCGGTCTGCTGATCGGGGATCCATCGACGGAGTTCCTGCTGGCCGGAGAGCCGGCCCGCGGGGTCGCCCAGCTCCGCTTCCGCCTCTCTGTTTGGACCGGGGTCGAAGATGCCTGGCTCGAGGATCTCTTCGTCGAGCCCGGGGCCCGCGGCGGCGGTTTCGGCCGCGCTCTCGCAGAGGCCTGCGTCGAGCGGGCTCGGCAGCGCGGCTGCGCCCGCATCCAACTCGACTCGAACGAGCGAAACGGGGCCGCCGCGGCCCTCTACGCCTCGCTCGGATTCGAGTCGGGCCCGGCGGCACGATGGGACGGGGGCCGCAACCTCTACCTGACCAAGCGCCTCAGCTGATCGCCGCGGCGATCAGCCGCCCGCGCCGAGCTTCTTCACAGCCTCCCGGAAGGTCTTCACCTCGGCGCTGGGGGCCTTGCGACCGTCGAGCTTCTCGCCGTGGCGATTGACCCAGATCACAGGCACGTTCATCTTCAGCACCGGCGCGACGTCGTTTTGGTAGTTGCTGCCGATGTGCAGCCAGCCCTTCTTGCCGCCGATCCGGCGGGCGCACTCCTTGAAGTGGGTCGGGTCCGGCTTGTAGCTGCGGACCTGCTGCGCGGTGACCACGAGGTCGAGGTCGGTCCGAAGGTGGCGACGGGAGATGCCGAGCAGCTTGTCGTCGATGTTGGAGACGATCCCGATCTCATAGCGTTTTGCCAGGCGGTCCATGGCGGCGTTGGCCTCGCGGAAGGGGAGCCAGTAGGCGACGCTGTCGGGCAGGAACTGGGCGCGCGAGGGCTCGACCTCCCAGCCGAGCTCCCCTGCGACCTTGACGATCGTCCGACGCAGCACCTCGGCGTAGAGCTCGTAGGAGCCGCTCATGATCTCGGCCTGGACCTCGAAGAACCGCGCGAGAAAGGACTCCTCTTCGAAGCTGAACCCGTCCTTGGACGCCTCCTTGCCGCAGGCGTCGGCGATCCCCTTCTCCCAGTCGATCAGGGTTCCGTAGCAGTCGGTGGTGACCCAGTTGATGTTCTTCAGGCTTGGCAGCGCCATGGCAAGGGGCGGCATTATGGCAAGGAGGTGCGGGACGGGGCTTCGCGCCGGATTCGCCTGGGCAGCCCCCTGCGAGCCGCTGGGATAGGCTGCCGCGGCCGAATATGGACCTGCTCGAATACCAGGGGAAGCAGCTCTTCGCCAAGCACGGCGTCCCCGTCCCGGACGGTCGTCACGCGACGACGGTGGATGAGGCCGCGGGCGCGGCGGAGGAGATCGGCTATCCCTGCGTCGTCAAGGCACAGGTCGCGATCGGCAAGCGAGGCAAGGCGGGCGGGATCAAGGTTGCCGCTGACGAGGCGGAGCTGCGCGCCCACGCCGGGGCGATCCTCGGCATGGATATCCGCGGCTTCACCGTCCACGAGCTCTGGGTAGAGGAGGCC
This sequence comes from Solirubrobacterales bacterium, assembly GCA_038222365.1. GTDB lineage: Bacteria > Actinomycetota > Thermoleophilia > Solirubrobacterales > 70-9 > JBBRHQ01. The sequence continues at coordinate 722 of JBBRHQ010000307.1, read as the reverse complement.
TCGCTAATTGCTTCCGAGCATTACGCCTCGATCATCCTCGACCGATCCGAGAAGAAGCTGCTGGCGATCGTCACCGCACAGGGGGGCATGGACGTCGAGGAGGTCGCCGAGGCCGACCCGGCCGCGGTGGTCAAGCGCCACATCGAACCGAGCGCCGCCTTCGGCCCCGAGCCCGCCGGCGCGATCGTCGCCGATGCGCGGATACCGGACGACGTCCGCGGGCAGGTCGCAGACCTGCTGATAGAGCTGCACGAGGTCGCGACCGAGGAGGACGCGACGCTGATCGAGGTCAACCCGCTGATCGTCACCGCTGAGCGCAGGGTCCTGGCGCTAGACGCCAAGGTGACGATCGACGGAAACGCCCTGTTCCGCCATGAGGACCTGGCCGATCTGACGGACGCCTCCGCCGAGGATCCCCAGGAGGCGATGGCCAAGGCGCGGGGCCTCACCTACGTCAAGCTCGACGGCGACATCGGCATCCTCGGCAACGGAGCCGGGCTCTGCATGTCCACCCTCGACGTCGTCGCGCAGGCGGGCGGGGCGCCGGCGAACTTCCTCGACGCCGGCGGCGGCTCGAAGGCCGAGGCGATCGTCGATGCGCTGGAGGTGATCACCTCCGACCCCAAGGTCAGGGCCGTGCTCTTCAACATCTTCGGCGGGATCACCCGCTGCGACGAGGTCGCGAAGGGGATCATCGAGGCCTCGCAGCGGATCGGCCTGAA
>JBBRHQ010000306.1:0-2873 GCA_038222365.1 Solirubrobacterales bacterium | reverse complement strand
CGGGGCGGGGGCGGCCCGCCCCGCCCCCCACCCGGGGCCGGGCGCCCGCCGCCCCCGCCCCGCCCCCGCCCCCCACCTTGACCGCCGGCCCGGCCACGACCGAGGGCGCCTGCCTCGGGGACTACTCGCTCAGCGGCGAGGACATCGACCTCGCCGCCCCGGGTGGCGGAGCCCCGCCGGCCACCTGCACGGCGCGTGCCTCACGGCCGATCTTCCAGGTGACCCTGCGCGGAGACGATCCGCTCTCCTTCGGGCTGCCGCGCCAGTACGTGGGGACCTCGATGGCCACTGCCCACGTCAGCGGCGTCGCGGCGATGGTGCTGGCGAGCGGCGTCCTCGGGCCGAGCCCCGACCCGTGGCAGGTCGCCGGGAGGCTGAAGTCGACGGCCCGCGACCTCGGGCTCCCCGGATGGGACCCCAGGTTCGGCGCCGGCCTGATCGACGCCGCCGCGGCGACCGACCCCGGCGTCTAGCGCGGAACCGCCGGCCCAATCATCTAGCTCGTGCGGACGATGATCACGCTGCATGGAGCGTGATGGGAGACCTTGTTGGGCACGCTGCCCAGCAGGAAGCGGCGGGCGCCGGTCATCCCCTTGTTGCCGACGACGATCAGATCCGCCTCGACCTCCTCTGCGACGTCGAGGATCGCGTCGGCGGGATCTCCCTCGCGGGCGTGGGTCTCGACCTCTCCGACCCCGTTGCCCTTGGCGGCGGAGGAGGCGCTGTCGAGGGTGATGTTGACGTCCTCGCGCGGGTGGAACTCGTGCTGGACGTCCCCCGGGGCGCCGCCCTGCTCGGCCTCGACCCGGCGTCGCGCCACCGGCTCGAAGGCGCTGACGATGTCGAGCCGTCCCCCGGTCAGCTTCGCCAGCTCGGATGCCTGGCGCACCGCCTCGGCGGCAGTCTCAGAGCCATCGGTCCCAACCACGATCCGGCTGAACACTTCGCCCGTCTCCTCGTTCGGGGTCGCTGAACCGGGGGGATACTAACTACCGCGGGAATTGGGTCCCGTGCCAACCCCTGAAACCGGCGCCGAGGATCTCCGTCGGGGTGGTCACGAGGCGCACCGTGCCGATCACGAGCGAGGCGAGCAGGCAGACCACCAGCACGGCCATCGCCACTTTCCAGAGAGTCGGCATGGCGAAGAGCCTAGAGCGGCCGGCCCATTCCCCCGCCAATAGACTGGCCGCGAGCCGCACCCGCCCGGAGGAAGCGATGTCAGAAGAGAAACTGCTCGGCAGGGGGCCTCTGAGCCCAATTCTCGAGAAGGTCGCCGACGAAGTCTGGCTGCTGCGCGGCGATCTCCGCCACGGCATGAACATCTACTTCCTCGAGGAGGACGGCGGGGTGGTCCAGTTCGACGCCGGGACCCGGGGAATGGTCAACGCCAACCGAGCAGTGGCCGAGAGGCTGGGCCCGATCAAGCGGATTGTCCTCGGACACGCGCACGCCGACCATCGCGGCACAGCGGCGGCGATGGGGGTGCCGGTCTTCTGCCACCCCGACGAGGTCGCCGACGCGGAGAGCGACGCCCCGATAACCGCCTACATGGACCTCTCGCTGGTCGAGGTCGCCCCGGTGCGCTGGATCTACCCGACCCTGTTGCGCCACTGGGACGGAGGCGCCGTCGAAATTGCCGGCATCGTCTCGGAGGGCGACGAGGTGGCGGGCTTCCGGGTGATCGACTTCCCCGGTCACGCCCCGGGCCTGATCGGCCTCTGGCGCGAGTCGGACCGGGTGGCGATCGTCAGCGACACCGTCTACTTCGTCGACTCCGCCAGGCTGCGGCCGCTGCCCCCGGGCGAGGCGACCGTCCCCCACCCCGCCTTCGCCTGGGACCACCAGCGAGCCAAGGACTCGCTGCGCAAGCTGGCGGGGCTCGATCCGGCGACGGTCTGCGCCGGCCACGCCGAGCCGCTCCGCGGCGCCAGCCTCAGCGGGACGCTCGAGGCTGCGGCCGAGAAGTACTGAACCACCTGCGAACCGGGTCGCCGTGGAAGCGGGCGGCGAAGAAGCCGCCTGCGCCGTCGGAAAGGCGGCGAAGCGGTCCATCGAGCGGCCGCGAGCCTCAGACCCCGCCGATCTCCACCCCCTGACGCTCCCACTCGGCCCGGTGGACCGTGTGGGTCCCCGCCAGCCCTTTCAGCTCCAACTCGCGGCACTCGCCGAACTCGATCCCCTCCTCGGCCGCGCACTGCTCGTGCAGCGCCTCGGAGACGAGGATCTCCCCGCCGCGCGCCTGGGCGGCGATCCGGGCCGCGAGGATCACGTTTCGTCCGAAGAAGTCACCCTCCTCGGCGATTGCTTCGCCGGTGTGGAGGCCGATGCGGACGCGGATCCGCTCATCGGGGCGATCGGCGGCGCGCTCCTCGAAGGCCCGCTGCACCTCGATCGCGCAGCGCAGGGCACCGACCGGACTGGGGAAGACGAGCATGAAGCCGTCGCCCTGGTTCTTCACCTCGTAGCCGTCGTGGGCACCGAGCTTCTCGCGGAAGACGGCGTTATGGTCGCGCAAGACGCCGAGCCAGCGCTCGTCGCCGAGCCGCTCGGTCATCGCAGTCGAGCTCTCGATGTCACTGAACAGGATGGTGACGCTGCCGTCCGGGGCTGCGAAGGAGCGGACGTCGGGGCGCTCCTGCTCGATCGCTCCGATCACGTCGTCGATCGTGTCCTCGACGTCGATCCCGCTGAGGCCCTGGGCCTCCAGCTTCAGCGCCAGCGCCCGTTCGGAGGTGCCGGCCATCCGCAGCCTCTGGGCGGCGTCGAGCGAGCTGTCGAGCAGCTCCGCGGCGCGTTCGGAATCGTCGCCGCCGCCGCCGGCCAGGAGGACCCGCGCCAGATCGATCGAGGACTCGGCGGTGAAGGGGCGATCC
>JBBRHQ010000305.1:0-2876 GCA_038222365.1 Solirubrobacterales bacterium | reverse complement strand
GATCGCGATCACCGCGATCAGGCCCGCCAGGAGGCCGAGAGCCACGGCGGCAGCGATCGCGATCGCCCCGCGCCGGGCGCTTCCGGGCCGTGGCGACGGTCCCTGGGGCTGTCCGGCACCGCAGGAGCGGCAGAAGCGATCCCCGGGCCCGATCGGAGCCCCGCAGTCCGGGCAACGTCGTAGCCCTGCTCCCGCCGCGCTCTCACCGCTCCCGCTCGCTGGCATCGCCAGAATCAGGGTATCGGCGCGACCAGGACGGACAACCGCCCCGAAGGCTCCCCCCGCCTCGGGGCGTTCGCCGGCGTCTTCGCGGCGACGATGCTGGCGATGCTCGCCGTCGGGGCGGTCCTCCCGGTGCTCCCCCACTACGTTCGCGGGCCGCTCGGCTCGGGGGACGTGGTCGTAGGGGTCGTGATCGGCTGCTACGCGGTCACCGGGCTGATCTTCCGGCCGATCGCGGGGCGGATCGCCGACACCCGCGGCCGCCGCCGCGCGGTCGTCCTCGGCTCGGCGCTGGCGGCGCTCGCCGGCTTGCTCTACCTGGTGCCGGCCGGGGTTCCCGGGTTGATCGCAGCGCGGCTGGTCCTCGGCGTCGGGGAAGGGACGATCTTCACCGCAGGCTCGGCCTGGATCGTCGACCTGGCGCCGCCCGGGCGCCGCGGCCGGGTTATCGGCCTCTACGGGCTCGCCGTCTGGAGCGGGCTCAGCCTCGGGCCCCTGATCGGGTCGCTGCTCCTGCACGCCGTCGACTACCAGCTGGTCTGGGCCTTCGCCGCCGCCGCGCCACTGCTGGGCGGATTGATCGCGCTCCGGCTTCCCGATCCGTTCGTGCCGCCCGAGGAAGCCGAGCGCCGGCCGCTGATCGCCGCCGAGTCGATCCGGCCGGGATCGGCGCTCGCTCTGGCCTCGGTCGGCTACGCGACCGTGGCGGCCTTCGTCGTCCTCCATCTCGACGCCCGCGGAATCGGGCACGGCGCGGTGGTATTCGGCGCCTTCGCCGCAATGGTCGTCCTCACCCGGCTGATCGGCGGCGACCTCCCCGACCGGGTCGGGCCCTCCCGCTGCGCCGTCGGGGCGGCGACGATCGAGTCGCTCGGGCTGGCGACGATCGCCCTCGCCCAGAGCCTGCCGGTCGCGATCGCCGGCGCCCTGGCGATGGGCGCCGCCTTCTCGCTGCTCTATCCCTCGCTATCGCTGATCGTCGTCGGCAGGGTCCCCGAGCACCGGCGCGGCGCGGCGCTCGGGACCTTTACCGCGTTCTTCGACGCGGGGGTGGGGTTCGGTGCCCCGATCGCCGGGGTCGCGGCGGCGCTCGCCGGGTATGAGGGGGCCTTCCTGTTCGCCGCCGCCTCCGCGATGGCCGCCGCCGCGACGATCGCCCTTGCGGTCTCGGCCCGAGGGCGCGCCCTGGTTGCCGAGCTCAGCGCTCGCTGACCAGATCGGGCATCGGGCGTCGGAGGACGAAAGCGTGCGGCGAGGCGGAACTTGGACTGACTCAGCAGCGCTCGCCGAAGTGCTGGACCCAGACCGAGGCCGGGCTGTATCCCTCCAGCGAGCCGATCTCGAGGCCGACCCCGAGTCCGTCGTAGCCCGCGCTGAGGATGTTGTGGCGATGCCCCGAAGAGTGCATCCAGGCCTCGAAGATGTTGCGGACCGTGCCGAGGTCGCCGCTGCCCCAGGCGATGTTCTCCCCCGCTCGCCAGCAGCCGCCCGAGAGGTAACCGGCCCGGCGAATCCAGTAGGTGAAAGCGCGTCCGCAGGCGGAGTGGCTGAAGCTGTTGCAGCGGACGATGTCACGGGCCTTGTGCGCCGCCGAGCGCTTCAGGCGATGGTCGGCGCCGAGCCGGCCAAGGCCGATCCGGTCGCGGGCGAAGTTGGTCATGCAGCGCATCGCCCGCTCCTGGACGGCGACCGGATCGCTGAGGTCGCGCTGGTGCGGGCAGGCGGAGGCCGGCGCGATCAGGCGGCTGATCTCGATGCTCTGCGCGGAGCTTGCCCCGACGCCGAGCGTCGCGGTCACCAGGGCAGCGCTGATTGCCAGTCTCCGGATCACCCTCGATTTCTCGCCAACCGCCCTGCCCGGCGCGACTTGCAGGCACGTGACTGGACGTTCGTATGAGGCGGGACTGTAACGATCGACGCTGAGCCGGGACCTTCAAGTAGACGAAAGAGGAGTGAGATGAGCCAGAAGACAGAGAAGGTCACGAAGTCCGACTCCGAGTGGCGCGCAGAGCTGACCCCGGAGCAGTATGAGGTGACCCGAAAGGCGGGCACCGAGCGCGCCTTCACCGGCCCCTACGTGGACAACAAGGCCGAGGGGACCTACCGCTGCGTCTGCTGCGGGCGAGAGCTGTTCGCCTCAGGGACCAAGTTCGACTCGGGCACCGGCTGGCCGAGCTTCACCGAGCCCGCCAATCTCGAGAACGTCGAGCTGCGCCCCGACAACGGCCTCTTCATGCGACGCACCGAGGTGGTCTGCCGCAACTGCGATGCCCACCTGGGCCACGTCTTCGAAGACGGCCCCGGCCCGACCGGCCAGCGCTACTGCATCAACGGCTGCGCACTCGACTTTGCCGAAGGCAAAGTCGAATAACTGCGCCGCCTCCTCCGCTCCGCGAGAGCCCGCACTCAGAATCACCGGCTATCTGCGGGCTCTCCCTCCGCGTCCGGGGCGGCTTGGTCGCGGGCGGGACAAGGTTGCGGGCATCCCGCCGGGGACCGCCGCTCGCCCGGACGCGGGAGCGAGGCCCGACAGCATCATTTGACTCTGTGTGTGGGGCCTCGCGGGAGCGGAGGACGTGCGGCTGTTATTTCTCGCGGCGTCGCGTCCGGGGTGGTTCCCCGGCACCCCCCGATTCGACGACGCCTAGGTCCCG
>JBBRHQ010000304.1:0-2917 GCA_038222365.1 Solirubrobacterales bacterium | reverse complement strand
CCGACGTGCTCACCAACGCCACCGCCGAGCTGGCGCTGGCGCTGGCCTTCGCCGCGGCCCGGCACCTTCCCTCGACCGAGCGCCTGCTGCGGGCCGGCGCCTGGAGCGGCTGGGACCCTGGCGCCCACCGCGGCCTGGAGCTGAGTGGCTCGACCGTCGGCATCGTCGGTTTCGGGCGGATAGGCCGCCGCTTCGCCGAGCTGCTGAAGGGTTTCGAGGTCGAGCTCCTCTATTCCTCGCCTTCGGCGAAGCACGAGATGGCGCGGTCGCTCGGCGCTGCCCGGGTGGGTCTGGACGAGCTCCTTCGCCGCTCCCAGGTGGTCAGCCTCCACGCCCCGGCGAGTAGAGACAACCATCACATGATCGACGCCCGAGCCCTGGAGTCGATGAAGGAGGACGCGATCCTCGTCAACACCTCTCGCGGCGGTCTGGTCGACCTCGCAGCCCTTGCAGCCGCCCTTCGCGAGGATCGGGTCGGCGCCGCCGGCCTCGACGTCTTCGAGGGAGAGCCGGACGTCCCCGACGAGATCCTCGAGGCACCGCGGACCGCGCTCACGCCGCACATCGGCTCGGCCACCTTCGCCGCCCGCGACGGAATGGCCCGGGTCGCCGCCGAGAACGTAATCGCCGTGCTCGAAGGCCGCGAGCCGCCCAACCCCATCGCCTGATCACCCGCGCGGGGCGGCAAAGGATTGATCGGGGTCGGGTCGAATCTGAGTCCCGTGAGCCCCGGGCGCCTTCAGGCACTCGTCGATGGCGTCTTCGCAATCGCGATCACCCTGCTGGTCCTCGATCTGCCGCGTCCGGAGGACTCGACCCGACTTGCCCACGACCTGCTCAACGACTGGCCCAGCTACGCCGCTTATCTCGTCTCATTCATCACGGTGGGGCTGGTCTGGATCGAGCACCACGGGATGATGAGTGGCCTTCGCTACGTCAACCGCCGATTCATCGAGCGTACCCTCCTTCTGCTCCTGTTCGTCTCGGTGATCCCATGGCCGACTGCACTGGCGGCGCAATATGTCCGCGAGGGCGGAGCCTCAGAACAGACTGCCGCGTTCCTCTACGCCGCGACGATGATGCTGATGGGTCTCTCGATGACCCTCGGATGGCGCTATTTGAACGGGCATCCGGATCTCGTTGCCGAGCAAGCGCGTCCGGCCTTCCCCGCCGGCGCGCGGCGCGCCCTGCTCGCCTCCCTCACCTACCTCCCGGCCCTATTTCTCGCCTTCCTCGAACCCGCTGCCTCCTTCCTCCTCGATGCGGCGATCGCCGCCTACTTTGCCGCCTCGCGCACCGAGGTTCCTGCGCTGATCCACCGGGCTGCGCTCGAACGCGACTCCTAGGAGCGCCTGCGCCGCGGCATCGTCCGGAAGACCGCGTCCCAGATCGGCGAGGAGACTCCGAAGCCGAAGCGGTGGTCCTGGAAGTGGTGGCGCATGTGCTGCTCGCGCAGCTGCTTGGCCAGGTCGGACTTCGGCACGAAGTGATGGACGTAGTAGTGCGTGTAGTCGTAGGCGAGGTAGCCGCCGATGAAGCCGGCGAACAGGGGGAAGGCGTCGGGGCTGCCGAAGACGACGTAGAAGGCGGCGTAGAAGAGGGCGGCGAGGGGGATGCTGACGGCCGGGGGCATGACCAGCCGCAGCTTGTCGTTGGGGTGGTCGTGGTGGACGCCGTGGATGATGAAGTGCATGCGGTGGCCGAAATCGTTGTCCGGCTCCCAGTGGAATACGAGGCGGTGCAGCCAGTACTCGGTCAAGGTCCAGATCGCGACCCCGCCCAGGGTGAGCAGGACCAGCGTCCCGGCCCCGAGCCCGCGGTTGACCCCGAGCCACTCCATCGCCACCACCACGGGGACGAAGACGATCGCCGGCACGGCCGGGTGCACGCGTGAGAAGAAGTTGAGAAAAACGCTGTCGAACATCTCCGGCGAGGCCGCCAGACGCTCGCTTCGCTGGTCCGTTGCCATCGCCGAAATCTTAGCGGCGCAGTGGGCGCCGAAAGGTGGGTGGCCGCAAAGCGCGGGGAAGTTGCAAAGGACCACCGAGGAAGATTGAAGCGATTTGCGGAAATGGGCCTCGCGGTCGCTCCGCGGCGGTGCTTAGATGGCCTCGAGTTGGCGGGCAGGCCGGCAAAGCGGCGCAAATCGGTTCGATCGGGAGAGGAGTGGGTTTGGCGAAGCGCGGGGGTGGTTCAGGATCGGGGAAGGCGGCCTCCTGCGAGGATTGCTACTTCCGCAGGAACCTCCTCTGCGCCCTGGAGCTGGACGGGCCCTGCGCCACCTTCAGGCCCGACCGACCGGAGGGCCTCGTCCCGCCGCGTCAGCCGGTGCTGCTGATGCGCGCACCCCGCTGGGCCCGGGAGTCGCGGGCCCCGGAGCGTTCCCTCAGCCGGCTCGCCTGAGCGTCCTTCTCCGGCCACCCGCCGCGAGGTTGGCAAGCTGGGCGGCGTTAGTGTGCCGAGGGAGGAGATGCGGTGAGGCTCACAGTTCTCGGCAAGTCGCCGTCCTGGCAGGACGCCGGCGGCGCCTGCAGCGGCTACCTGATCGAGGCGGGGTCCTACGCGCTGCTGCTGGACTGCGGCAACGGTGTGTTCGCCAAGCTGAGGCAGCATCGCGACTACGTCGAGGTCGACACCGTGGCGATCTCCCACCTGCATGCCGACCACATCCTCGACCTCGTCCCATACAGCTACGCCCTCACCTACGCCCCCCGCCAGCAGCCTGTCCCCGTCCCCCCGCACCCCGGCACTGACGACCCTGCCAGGCCTCGACTGATCGCCCCACCCGGGGCGAGGGCTGTCTTCCGCAGGGTGGTCGGCGCCTGGGGGAACGAGGACCTGATCGAAAAGGCATTCGACCTCTGCGAATACGAGCCCGGTGCCACGGTGGACGCCGGTCCGCTGCGGCTCAGCTTCG
>JBBRHQ010000303.1:0-2957 GCA_038222365.1 Solirubrobacterales bacterium | reverse complement strand
CTCAGGTATCAGCCGCTGGCCGATGTGGTCATCGACCGATGGATCGGAGCTTCGCCTCGCTGAGCCGGCGAGGGCGACGGTCGCCGCACCCGCCCCCGAGCGCCGGATCAGGGTTTCGGGGCTGGCGCCGACGAAGGCCGCCTCAGGCGTCCCGCAGCAGAAGCAGTAGCAGCCCGGGAAAAGCTCACGCATCGCCCCGAAGACGGCGGCGGCGTCGTAGGCGGCGGGCGCCCTTACCAGGACCTCGCGGGCGAGCACGACCTTCTCGATCTCGCTGTCGCGAATTCGCCCCACGGCCGCCGCCACCGCGGCCTCGAAGTCGCTCGGTGGACGGACGCTCTCGATCTCGGTTCGCCCCAACCGGGCCGGCTCGAGCAGCGGCAGGGATGACTCGCGCAGCGCCGCCAGGCGGGCACCGAGGCGCGAGACGACCTCCGAACCGTCCACACCAGGGCCGCCGATCGCGTTGACGGTCGCGAAGCTGCGCTCCCCCGAGCGGCAGAGGGAGACCTCCGGCAGGACCAGGAGCGCGGGCGGGAAGGAGGACCAGATCGGATCCGTGCCGCCGTTCTCGGCAAAGGCGAAGCCGCCGCTCCAGACGGGCCCCGCGCCGGGCGGCAGGCCCTCCTCACCGGCGCCGATCCGGTCCCGCGCCAGCTCAAGGCAGCCTCGAGCGACGTCGGCGAAGCGGTCCAGGCCCCGCGACACCGCTTCGTGGGCGCTGCCCAGGGCGGCGAGCGCGAAGTCGCGGTCCGGTTGCTCCCAGCAGAACCAGCGATCGCTGGCCAGGCGGGATGCGAAGGCGGCCGCGATGGGGTCGATACGGGACGCGGGAGCAGTGGCGCTGATCAGCGTGCGACCGGTTCGCTCGCCGGCAGCGTCAAGGCCGTCGGCGATCGCACCCAGCAGATGATCGGTGTCGGGCAGCCCGCTCACCGGTGAGCGGATTCTTCGGCGCCCAGGTCGACCGCAAGAGGGACGCCGGTATCGAACCAGTAGCGGTTTACCTCGCGGATCTTCGAGCGAGAGGGGAGCCCGCGCAGATGAAGCTTGCACTCGCCGTAATCGACCGGGTTCACCGGCTCGCAGAAGGCCTCCCTCGCCTCTCGCAGCTCATCGGCCCCCTTCAGCTCGCGCGCCACCCCCTCGAAGCTCCCATCGCGGACCCGCAGGCGCACGCGCGGGTCGGCGCGGATGTTCCAGACCCAGGCCGTGATAGTCGAGGGACGGGCGGCCGCAACCACGGGTGGGCGGAGCATGACCAGGTAGACCGTGTCCGCCTTGCGGATTGCGCGAACGCACTTGCGCCGCGTCTTCTTGCTCCTACGGCCGACGGTTGTGAGGATGGCGTAGCCGGTCGGCACCCGGAGGGCGAACAGCGGCAGCATCATCGCGCTCAGAGCCCTCCCGCCCGCCGCCGAGCTGACGAACGGATTGCGGCTGTGCCTCGAAAGGCTCCGCTGTGCGGCCGCGCGGACCTCCGCCTCCGCCGGCAGCCCGGAGGGACCGCCGTCAGTCACCGCCGCGGGCGATCGCGATCTCCCCCGTGCGGACCATCTCGACCAGGCCGTGGGGGCGGATCATCCGCTCGAACGCCTCGACCTTCTCAGCAGATCCGGTGACTTCGATGGTCATCGTGCGACGCGAGATGTCGACGATCTTGGCGCGGAAGATCTCGGCGAACTGCATCACCTCGGCCCGGTTCTCGACCGCTGCGGAGACCTTGAACAGCGCCATCTCCCTGGCGATCGTCTCCTCCGGCTCCATGTCGCGGATCTTCAGGACGTTGACCAGCTTGTGAAGCTGCTTGGTCACCTGATCGATCGGCTGAACGGCGCCGTCGAGGGTCAGGGTCACCCGCGAGATCTCGGCATCGTCGGTGGGACCGACCGCCAGCGTGTCGATGTTGAAGCCGCGGCGCGCGAACAGCCCGGCGATCCGCGCCAGCACCCCGGGGCGGTTCTCGACCAGGATCGAGAGCACGTGCTTCCGCCCGGTCAGCGCCCCCGGGACGCGCAGATCCTCCAGCTTGACCAGCTCGGGGGTCCCAGGCTCACCCACGAGCTGCCTCCCGATGCCCGATGCCCGATGCCCGATGCCCGGTCATCCGACCATGTCCCGCGCCGCGGCGCCGGCGGGAATCATCGGGTAGCAGTTCTCCGCCGGGGAGACGCGAACGTCGAGCAGCACCGGGCCCTCGGCCTCCAGTGCCCGGCCCATCGTCTCCTCGAGCTCACCGGCGTCCTCGCAGCGCATCCCGGTCGCGCCGAATGCCTCCGCCAACTTCACCCAGTCGGGGCTCGGCCCCAGCTCGACCGAGCTGTAGCGGCCGTCCCAGAAGAGCTCCTGCCACTGACGGACCATGCCCATGTAGCCGTTGTTCATCAGAAAGACCTTGATCGGGATCTTCTGGTGGACGGCGGTTGCCAGCTCCTGGCAGTTCATCACCAGGCTGCCATCGCCGGCCAGGCAGACGACCTGGTCATCGGGGCAGGCAACCTTGGCGCCGATCGCCGCCGGCAGCCCGAAGCCCATCGTCCCCAGCCCGCCCGAGTTGATCCAGCGGCGGGGGCGGTCGAAGCCGTAGTACTGCGCGGCCCACATCTGGTGCTGGCCGACGTCGGAGGTGACGATCGCATCGCCCCCGGTCGCCCGGAACATCGCCTCGACCATGAACTGCGGCTTGATCTCGCCGTCCTCGCCCTGCTCGTAGCGCAGCGGGTACTCCTTCTGCCAGGAGCGGATCTGCTTCCACCAGCCCTCGAGCCGCCCGGAGTCGGTCTGAAGCGCCCGGTACTCGCGGGTCAGCGCCGGGATCACGTGCTTCGCGTCGCCGACGATCGGAATGTGGGCGGCGACGTTCTTGGAGATCTCCGCCGGGTCGACGTCGATATGGATGAACTTCGCCCGCGGGGCGAACTCCGCGAGCTTGCCGGTGATCCGGTCATCGAAGCGGG
>JBBRHQ010000302.1:0-2972 GCA_038222365.1 Solirubrobacterales bacterium | reverse complement strand
TGACCCGCAACGCTCGATCCATGTGCGCTTCCGCGGAGCAATTCTCGCCCAGGCAATGCTCAATCCAGCCCACGAAGAGGATCGATTCGGCATTGGTGCCGAGCACCCTGTCGGGCATCGCGTCGACCACCTCGGCCGCTGCACGGGCATGCTCGACGGCCTTCTCGAACTCTCCAACTCCGTATTCGGCCAGCCCGAGGACGCTGGAGGCGGTCGCCGTTACCGTGACGTCGCCGCCGGCTTCGCGAAGCGCGAGCTTCGCCCACTTGCGCATCCCGGGGAAGTCGACGGCGAAGAAGCAGTTGACTGCGAGACCGCACTTCAGGCGCGCGGCATCGGCGGAATCGGGGTTGGGCAGCTCGTCGATCGCCTCGAGCAGAAGGCGCTCCGACTCGGCCCGGTTGTCGAGCAGCAACCCAATCGTCGCCCGGAACGAGAGCATTCGTGTGCGAAGTCGCGTCTCGTCGGGCGGCAACAGCTCGACTCATGCCCCGCCTGCGCGAGGATCCCGATCGCCTCCTCATCGCCGGGATGTGCTGAGCGCTCGACGTGCTCCGCGAGAGCGAAGGACGGTGCGCCCTGATCCCTGAGGGCCCGCGCGGCGCGGCGATGTGCGCCGACTCGCCAGCCCGGCTTCGTCGCCTCATAGACCGCCCGCCGCACGAGGGGATGGCGAAAGACGAATTCGTCGCTCAGCCCGCCTGCGTGCACGAGCGCCAGATCGTCAAGCTCATCCAGAGCCTTCAGCACCTGCGCCTCGCTCAGCTCGGCGACTTCGGCGACGGCCGCGGGCTCGAAGACGCTGCCGACCACAGATGCAGCCTGGACAACCGTTCTTGCCTCGTCCGAGAGCAAGTTCAACTCCCCGGTGATCGACGAGATGATCGCGGTCGGGACCGGAATGCTGGCGCCGTTTCGCCGGTCGTCGCGGATCTCGATCCTGCCGGCGGTTCGAGCGAGCTGCTGAAGGTAGAACGGGTTTCCGCCGCTTTCGGCAATCACTTGCTCGCGCGTCGCGCAGTCGAGGCCGGATCCGACGAGCTGACCGCACGCCTGGGTTGGCAGGGACTCGAGGTTGATGACCGCCCATGGGCTCTCGTCAGGCTCGTTTCGCCGCGCCGCGTCGAGGGCTTGGCCGAGCGCGGAGCACGCTTGCCGGGGCCGGTAGGCCAAGACGAGGAGCACCGGCCCCCTCGGCGCCCGTCGGAGCAAGTGGGAAAGGAGCTCGATCGACGCCGGGTCAGCCCAATGCAAGTCGTCGAGGCCCAGAATCACCGGGCTCGAGACGGCCAGCCGTTCGAGCATCGAGCGCACCGCCTCGAAGGCTCGAAAGCGATCCGCAACGAGCTCGGTGGGTGCGGACTTCTCGAACCCGTCGAGCGCCGGGAAGATCGCTCCGATCTCCCGTGCCACGGCATCGTCGAGCCCTTGCCCCCAACCCGGTCCGAGTTTCGCCAGGTGATCGTCGAGGGCGTCGATGAATACTCCGAAGGGATAGTTGCGCTCGAATTCCGTCGCACGCCCGTTGAGCAAGAGGTGGCCGCGATCGAGCCCGGCTGTCCCGAGCTCCGCCAGCAGGCGCGACTTTCCGATGCCCGGCTCCCCGACGATGTGCAGGACGCGTGACGTCCCGCCCTGCAGGCCGCGAATCTCTCCCTCGATCCGCTCCAGCTCGGGCCCTCTCCCGACCAGGGCGCGGTGCTCTGGCGAGCGCAGGGGACTCTCGCGATTGATCTCCACCCCGTCCAGCCGCTTCATGTACATGATCGAACCGACGTCCTCGTCAGTAATGTCGGTCCGGCGCCGAATCCCCTTCGCTCGCCTCGCCCTATCCCTTGGGCCAAACTAACCGTTCAGTCAGCAAGTGAGAAGGGCGAGGTGAAAGCTCACCATTAGTTGTGGGTAAGGACTGTCGTCGATTAATCGCCTGACCTGGAGTCAGCTTGCAGATCGGTTGATCGAGTGGGCTCCGCTACCGCACAAGCCGCCGCGCGGCCACTCCCCGGACCTGAAGGGGTCCGGGGAGTGAATCTCGCGCTGCAGCGAACCGAGGCCGTGGGTCTAGATCGGCCACGTATCGCTACAGGTGCCTCCGTAGGCATGCCGGTAGTGATATCCGTTTCCATAGATCGTGGTCTCGATGCAACCGCCGGCGCTCTGGACAGCGGCGCCCCTGAAACCGAACTGAAAACGCGTGAAACACGCGGTCTTGGCGGCATTGCAATAGGAGCGCTTCTGGTCGGCCCCGTTGTCGATCTCATAACTCCACGCGTGCCCCCAGTCGGTTATCTGGTGATCACTGGTGTCCGAATGACGGCTGACGATCACTCCGTTCTTGAAGCACCACGACGTGTAGACGTGCGCTCGGTAGACGTCAGCGCCGGCGACTCGGGGATGCCAGTAGTTATCCAGCGGATGCTTCTTGCATGACTTGTGCGTCCCCGCTGTGCAGACGTCCCCGCTACCGCAGGTCCCATCCACATTGCCCGGATCGGCGGGATAGTCGGCGAACGACTTGACACCCCCCGCGATGAACAAACCTCTCTGAAGGGCGGTGTTCGCCGCCGCTCTAAAGAAGTTGGCCTGCGCGGCGTAGTTATCGGCCGCTTTCTGGCTGGCGGCCGCCTTGCGTGCGTAGTCGTTAGCCACGGCTTGATACAGCTGCGCAGCGCTGCCGTTCCCGCTGAGAAATGCGGCGATGGACTTGTTGTGCCAATCGGCGGCGGCTTTGAAGTTGTTCTGCGCGTCGGCTCCAGCGAAGAAAGCCTTTTTGGCGTAGTCATCGGCGACGGCCTTCACCCATTGCGCAGAATTCAGGCACTCCTGGGCGCTGGCGCAATCTGCCGCCCGCGCCTGACCCGACGCAGCCAGCACGAACGCGAGCGCCGCGAACAGGATCAGGCCGGCCCTGAGAACCGGATTCGAGGCCATCCATCGAGATGACCAGGTCATGTTGAGGTTCATTTCCATCT
>JBBRHQ010000301.1:0-2976 GCA_038222365.1 Solirubrobacterales bacterium | reverse complement strand
GATGGACCGCGGCTGGTACGCGGGCGCGATCGGCTGGATGGACGCCGCCGAGGACGGTGAGTTCTGCGTCGGCATCCGCAGCGCCCTGCTGCGGGATCGCGAGGCGCACCTCTTCGCCGGTAACGGGATCGTCGCCGACTCCGACCCCGAGGCGGAGCTGGCCGAGACCGAGCCGAAGCTCGAGGCGATGCTGCCGTTGCTCAGCTAGGAGGGCGCTGCTCGGAGACCCAGTGCAGGATCGCCCGGGAATGGCTGATCATCGTGCCGTCGGCCAGCTTCAGCGTCGGCAGCTTCTTCGTCCCCGTCGCCTCAACCAGCTCGTCGCGAGATCCCCGGCGCAGGAACGGGATCGGGCTGCCGTGGGCGGCGATCACCTTCTCGTAAGGGATCCCGGCCTCGCGAAGAGCCTCCTGGGCGCGGCGGCAGGGATGTATCCGCGGGCCGCCGTCATCGCCATGGCAGACATAGAGCGTCGGTTTCTCGGCCATCACCGAGCAGCCTACCCCCGCACAAATATCCGACCCGCCCAACCGAACGCAACCTTACGTGCCCAATGGACACGTTTGGTTACGTTCGGCCGCGGCTGCTGGCTCGGTCTTCGGCCAGAGCTTCTGTGACGGCGGCCGATAACCGCCGGTGGATGGCGACGTTGGCGGCCCGCTCCACTCTGACCTCGATCAATCCCGTCCCTGCCGCGAGCGCACCCGGGAGGCTGTCGAGGCCGCCGATCAGGCGGTGCTCGAGGCCGAACAGCGCCGCCGCCCCGGCGACGTCGATGCCCCGCGGGGTTCCCAGCAGCGCCTCGAACTCCGCCCCCTTCATCGCCTCCTCCTGCGGCAAAAAGTGGAAGATCCCGCCGCCATCGTTGTTGATGACGACGATTCGCACCGGCACCGAGACCTCGCGCAGCGCTGCCAACCCGCCGAGGTCGTGCAGCAGGCCGAGATCGCCGGTGAGGATCGTCGTCGGGCGACCCGTCGCGTGGGCGGCGCCGATCCCGGAGGAGATCAGGCCGTCGATCCCGTTGGCGCCGCGGTTGGCGAGGAAGAGGACGTCGGCGGCGCTCGGGGCCAGGAAGGTCTCCTGGTCGCGAATCGGCATGCTCGAAGCGGTGTAGACGAGGTCGCCGTCGGCGTGGCAGGCACCGAGGGCGGCGGCGAGGCCGGGTTCGGTGGGCTCGTCGAGCTCCGAGAGCGCGCTTTCCAGCGCGACACGGGAGGTTGCTTCGGCTGCGACCCACGAGTCCTGCCAGTCACTCTCCCCAGGCGGCGAGAGCCGCTCGCCGATCCGCCTCGCCAGAGCTGCGGGGTCAGCCCGGACCATCGCGGCGGCGCGGTTGGTCGGCTCGTCCCATCCCCGCCGCGGGTCGATCACCAGCTGGTCGGCTTCCGAGGCGGCGAGCCACTGGCGCAGGAGCTTCGACGTGGGCATCTCGCCGAAGCGGAGAACCAGGTCGGGAACGCCCGGGACGGCCTCGGCACGCAGGATCGAGTCATAGGCGGAGATCACCGTCGAGCGATCGTGCGGGCCGAGCCGAAGCTGCGAAGTCGGTTCGGCCAAGACGGGCATCCCGGTCGCGGCCGCCAGCGAAACGATCGGGTCGCGAAGCTCGGGATCGGTCTGGCGACCCGCGACGATGAGGCCGCGCGCCGCCGCCCCAACGTGCTCGGCCAACTCGTCGACGACGAACGGATAATCGGGTGGCGGCGGGGGAGACGCGACCGCCGTCAGGGGCCGCTCCCCACGGCCTTCGAGAGCGAGCGGGTCGGTGGCGGTCACCGCTCCCGCCTCCTCGGTCGGCGCCAGCGGCTCGCGCCAGGCGAGGTTGAGGTGAACCGGCCCCGGGCGGGGGTCGCCGGTGGCGGCGGCGAAGGCGCGGCAGGCCACCGAGCGGTAGTGCAGCAGTCCGGCGTCGTCGGCCTCGTGGGTGCCGACGTCGCAGAACCAGCGGACCGAGTTGCCGTAGAGCTTCAGCTGATCGATCGTCTGCCCGGCGCCGATCCCGCGCAACTCCGGTGGCCGATCGGCGGTCAACGCGATCAGCGGCACCGCCGACTCGTCGGCCTCGCAGACCGCCGGGTGGAAGTTGGCGGCGGCGGTACCCGACGTGCAGAGCATCGCCACCGGAGTCCCGCTCGCCTGGGCGGCGCCGAGGGCGAAGAACGCCGCCGAGCGCTCATCGACGATCACGCTCAACTCGATCGCCGGCTCGCGGTGAAGCGCGACCGCCAGCGGGGTCGAGCGCGAGCCGGGGGAGAGGACCGCGTGGCGCACCCCGCAGCGGCCGAGCTCCTCGACCAGCGCCGAGGCGAGCGCGGTGTTGCGATTGGTCGGGTCCATTGGAGGCCGAACAATGACGAACAGTTCAGCGGAGACGAAGTCGCTCGAGCGCGGCCTCGTCGAGGACGACGCCGAGCCCCGGTCCGTCCGGCAGGTGGAGCATGCCCTGGCGCAACTCGCTCTCGACCGCGGCGATCGTCTCGGCGAAGAGGCGCTGGGTGGCGAGGCCGTGGGCGACCCCGGCGTCGCCGCCGCTCTCCCGAAGCGCCTGCGCCGCATGTGCGGCGGCGGCGATCCCGACCGGGCCGTCGAGGGCGCTGGAGAGGTAGAGGGGAATCTGCCCGGCGATCTCGCGCAGGGCGCTGAAGCCGCCGACCTTGGAGAGCTTCACGGTGGCGAGATCGCATGCACCCAGCGCGATCGCCTCGGCGGCCTCTTCTGGGCCGGAGAGGCTCTCGTCGGCGGCCACGCGCAACCCTGTCCGGGCTCGGACTCTCGCGAGCCCCTGCAGCCCGTGGACCGGTTCCTCGGCCAGCTCGAGCCCTCGCTCCTTCATTGCCAGGAGCCTCGGAACGGCCTCTTCCTCCGTCCAGGCGCCGTTGGCATCCACCCTGATCTGCGCCTGGTCACCGATCGCCTCCCTTACCGCCCTCACCTGCCCGACATCCCCCGGCACCCCAACCTTGAGCTTGAAGG
>JBBRHQ010000300.1:0-2986 GCA_038222365.1 Solirubrobacterales bacterium | reverse complement strand
CTCGAGCACGCGATGTCGCCGGTGCTCGAGGAGCGGATGCTGGCGGCGATCGGCGACGCCAAGACCTGCCCCCACGGCCACCCGATCGTCGAGGGGGCACGGGAGCAGGGCGCTCTGCTCGCCGACGTCGAGGTGGGCGCGAGGGTCGTCGTCCTGCGCTTCGAGAACGAGGCCGAGGAGCTGCTGCATTACCTCAAGGACGCCGGGATCGACCCCGGGCTCGAGGGAACGGTTTCCAGCTCCGATGAGGAGAGCGTCGTGATCGCCTCCGAAGGTGGCTCCCACCAGGTCACGCGCAGCGTCGCCGAGACCGTCTCGGTTCGCGCCGAGCCCTCGCCGCCGCCGCGCTCGGCGCTCCCCGAGCAGCTGGTCCTCTCCAGCGACCGCTACGGGCGCTGAGCCTCAGCCCGAGCTAGGGCTCGCCGCAGATCTGGCGCAGCCGGCGGTAGAGGTAGTCGTCCTGCGCCCTGAATCCCAGCGGGCGGCTGCGCCGGATCGAGTCCTCGTGGTCGCGGATCGCGGCCGCGAGGTCGGCGAGCCGGCGGTCCGCGTTGACGGCGGCGGGTCTGCTCTTCCTTGGGTCCATGCCCGCACCGTAGGAGCGGACGCTGAAGCGGTGGTAAACAACTCGTAATTTGCGGCTTTGGCCGCGGGCGGACGACGGCTACGCGGGTGCGGCCGTCCGGACGCGCTCCAGCGCGCCGGCGATCCGCCCGATTCCCTCGCCGATCCGCTCCGGGGGAACGCTGGCGAAGGAGAGCCGCAGGCTTGCCTCACCGCCTTCGAGCATGAAGTCCGGGCCGGCGACGAAGGGGGCGCCTGCTGCCTTCGCCTCGGCCAACAGCGCCCGGGAGTCGGTTCCTTCGGCAAGGTCGAGCCAGAGGAAGTAGCCGCCACCGGGGATCACGAACTCCGCCTCGGGCAGCTGCTCGCCGAGCGCTTCGACCAGGGCGTCGCGCCGCTCCCGCAGCGCTCCCTTGACGAAATCGATGTTGCGATCGAGTGATCCCGAGCGACAGAGCTCGAGGACGATCGACTCGGCCAGCATGTTGGGCGAGATGTAGGTCTGGTTGGCGCGTTTGGCGAGCTTGGCGATCTCCTCGCGCGGACCGGCCAGGTAGCCGACCCTGACCCCGGGGCTGACCGTCTTCGAAAAGGAAGAGGCGTGAATCACCCGGCCGGAGCGGTCCTGGGAGAGCATCGTCGGCAGCGGCTCCCCCTCGAAGGGCAGCTCCCGGTAGGGGTCATCCTCGAAGATCCAGAAGCCGTGCTCGGCCGCCAGCCCCACGAGGCGCTCGCGCTTCGAGGCCGAGAGGGTGCAGCCGGCCGGGTTGTGGAAGTTGGGGATGACGTGGGCGAGCGCGATCGGGCCCTCCTCCAGGGCCGCCTCCAGCGCGCCGACGTCGATGCCGTCGGCCTCCAGCGCCACCGGCACGAACTCGACCTCGAGTTGGCGCAGCAACAGCAGGGTGCGGTCGTAGGAGGGCTGCTCGACCACGACTCGGGCGCCCGGCTCGAGCAGGTGCGCGAACAGCATCGCCCCCGCCTCCAGCGAGCCGTTGGCGATCATCACCTGGTCGGCGTCTAGGTGCCCATGGCGCTCCGCGACCCATTCGCAGAGCTCCGGGTGCCCAATCCCGACCCCGTAGGAGAGGGCCCGCTCCCAGTCGGTCTGCAGGGCACTTGCCGCAGCTTCCCGCACGGCGGCGGCCGGGAGGATGTCGGCGCTGGGCGCGCCGCGAGCGAATGAAATCGTTTCGGTGGCCATCGCGTCCGAGCCTAGCAACGGCCGAGCGGGTCCCGAGGCCTCCGGCCGGCTATCCCGGTGCGTAGATCTCGAGACGATTGGAGCCGGGGCGGAAGGCCGAGGGCGGGATCAGCACTGTGAACTTTGTGCCGCCGTCAAGACTCCATCCGACCGCCACGGGGCGGCTGTTCATCGTCGCGATCAGGCGCTGGGGTAATCCTCCCGGTGGGTTGACGATTTTGCCGTACAGGTAGGAAGGCACCTCGCCGACGTAGGGGTCGTAGGGCCCACCCGGGTCGTAAGTCGTGGTCAGGTGAGGATCCAGCTGGTAGTCGAGCCGGCGGGCGCCGGCGAGCTGCCTCCTCAGCCGGCTCCTCGTAGTTCCGTAGGTGAACACGTCGCCGTGACCGAGGAGCTTGTTCCTGACCGCCAGCTCCGCTAGGAAGCTTGATCTGACGGCGGCGGGAGGCAGACGATCGCTGAAGTGCCGGTAGCTCATGTACCTGTTCGCGAATCGACCCGGGTTAGAATCCGGGCCGAACAGGGAGCCGCCGTCGACCTTCCAGGGGATGTGAAAGCCCAGGACGTCGGCGATCGTCGGCACGACGTCGATCGTCCGCACGGGCTTGTCAAGGGTCTTTCCGCGCCGCTGGCCGGGGAGCTTGACGAAGAGCGGGACGTGGACGATGGCCCCGGAGTTGACCGGGTCGGGCGGGTTGCCGAGCAGCCGGTGTGAATGGCCGGGGATGTGGCTGGCGCCGTGATCGGCCAGGACGATGAAAAGCGCCTTGTCGTAGAGGCCGAGCCGACGCAGTCGGGCGATCACCTTGCCCAGCAGCCGGTCGGTGTATTCGAGTTGCAGAGTCAGGCGTTGAAGAGCCTGCATCGGATAGCCGGGCGACTTCAGCCAGGTCTCCGAGTTCGGCAGGCGCCCGATTATCGAGCGGGAGTAACGGAGTCCCGACGGCATGTACTGCCAGGTTGCGTGAGGAAGCTCGACGTGAACCACGTTCAGGGAGGCCTGCGGCCGGGCCTGCAGATCCGAGGCGAATCGCAACAGCTGCTTGTGGGGACACCAGCTCCCGGTCGAGTCGACCGGGCAGTTGGGGTCGGCCGAGGCCTGACCGGATCCCGAGTCCGACGGGAACCACTGCTCGAACCTCCGTCCCGCCCGCGCCACGAGGTTGAGGGGAAGCGAGTTGGCGACCTCCCCACCGACCTCGGTGAGGATCGCGAGGC
>JBBRHQ010000299.1:0-2986 GCA_038222365.1 Solirubrobacterales bacterium | reverse complement strand
CCCTGACACGAGCGGTGGAGGTGACCACGAGGCGGTCCGCCAGGCCCGAGAAGGGGGAAGGAGGCCTGAGGCGGACGACCACCTCGCCGCCGGAGACCGAGACGCGGACGCGGTCGTGCGCCCATCCGGGCAGGGCATCTCGGGCGGCGCCCGCCGCGGAGCCTCCGGCCGCCAGAGCGAGCGCTCCCGACTCAGCAGCGCCGTCGGCGAGGGTGAGCGAGTAGCCGGCCGCGAGCAGCTGAAGCGAGATCAGGCCGGCGAGCAGCAGCGCGGGAATCGCGGCGATCGCCTCCACCGTGGCCTGGCCGCGCTCAGCCATCGCCCGGTCCGAGGGAGGACTTCGAGCCGACCCGAACCTCGGGCAGCCCGGGAAGCAGCCGGGGCACCGCGACCCGGACCGAAACCCCGCCGTCCTCGCCGATCCGGGCGCCCTTCCGCAGCACTCCCGGCAGCGCCCGGCGAGCCGCCCGGGCGGGGTCGCGACCCACCACCGAGGCCCGGGCGCCGGCCCGCGCGGCGAGCGCGGCGGACCAGAGCGCGTGCCCGGCGACGACCAGCTGCGCTGCGATCAACAGCGCGATCAGCAGCGCCGGGATCGCCCCGATCAGCTCGACCGAAGCCTGGCCCCGCTCGCTCTCCCGCCCCGGATCAGGGTCATCGCCCATGCTCGGACCGTGGCACCGTCCAGGTGACCCATCGCGTGCAGGGCGTCAGGACTTCGTCAATCGAGACTCAGCGATCGGCGGGAGCTAGTAAGTGTTGGCCTCGACCCAGACCCGCCAGATCGCCGCCACCGCGGCCCCGAGCAGAAGGATCCAGGCGAGGGTGCCGCCGCCGCTGGAGAAGAACTCATCGGTGCCGGCGATCAGCAGGGCGATCAGACCGAGCGAGCCGTAGAGGATCGCCCGCCTGCCATCGCTGAGCGCGGCCAGGGTGAGCTGATTCTGGCGGCTCAGGGTGTAGAGCAGCCAGGCGATCGCGGCGAGGAAGCCGATCGTCAGCGCGGCGAAGACGGTGTCGGCCACGTTTCCACCGCCCGGGATGAAGGCGACCCCGAGGGCCAGCACCATGATGATCGCCACGTTGCGGGCCGTTTTCACAGCACCGATCTTACGCCCCTACTTCTGGGTCATCACGACGATCCCGAGGACGACGGCACCGAGCGTCGCGACCACCGCGATCAGGGACAGAGCCGCCGCTCCGCTCGCGGCCAGATGGCGCTCATCACGGCTGAACTCGGCGAACCTGGTCAATCCCCAGACCGCCAGAGCGAAGATCGAGACGAGCCCGATGCCCGCGACCAGCGAATAGATCACCGTGTCGAGCAGCTCCTTGCCCTCGACCAGGGTCGCCGAGATCATGCCTGTCCAGACGCCGCCGGGACCGGCGAGCCCTGCTGAGCGCGGCGGATGAAGGCCGCGACGACCAGGGAGATCGCGATCACCGAGACCACGACCGGTCCGACGGCGCCGGAGCCGAAGATCCGGGTCACCCCGTAGGTGGCGGCCCCGATCGCGGCGGCGGCCGGCAGGGTCAGCACCCAGGCGATGGCGATGTTCCCGGCGACGCCCCATCGGACCGCCGAGAGGCGCTTCGCGGCACCCGAGCCCATCACCCCCCCGTTGATCACGTGGGTGGTGGAGAGCGGGAAGCCGAAGTGGGTGGAGGCGAGGATCACGCTGGCGCCGGCCCCCTGCGCCGAGAAACCCTGCGCGGCGTCCATCTTGATGATCCGGGTCCCGGTCGTGCGGATGATCCGCCAGCCGCCGATCCAGGTCCCGGCGGCGATCGCGGTCGCCGCCGAGATCACCACCCAGTACGGCACGTCGGCGTCGGCCGAGAGAGTGCCGTTGGCGATCAGCGCGAGGGTGATCACCCCCATCGTCTTCTGAGCGTCGTTGGTCCCGTGGGCGAGGGCCAGAAGCCCCCCCGAGATCACCTGCCCGGCCCTGTAGCCGCGGCTGACCGGCCCCGGCCGCAGCCCGCCCACGACCCGATAGGTGATCGCGATCCCGAGGCCGGCGACGACGAAGGCGAGGATCGGCGCGACCAAGGCCGGAGCCAGGACCTTGCCGACCAGCCCGTCGGCGAGCACCGCCGAGGTCCCGACCGCGGCCACGGAAGAGCCGACGATCCCCCCGATCAGGGCGTGGGAGGAGCTCGACGGAAGGCCGAAATACCAGGTGACCAGGTTCCAGCTGGTCGCGCCGATCAGCCCGGCGAAGACGATCGTCGGAGTGATCACCTCTGGGTTGACGACGTCGTTGGCGACGGTCGCCGCGACCGAGAGGGAGAGGAAGGCGCCGACGAAGTTGAGGACCGCCGCAATCGCGATCGCCACCCGGGGCGGCGCAGCCCCGGTCGAGATCGTCGTCGCAACGACGTTCGCGGTGTCGTGGAAGCCGTTGGTGAAGTCGAAGGCGAGCGCGGTCCCGACGACGATGACCAGGATGACGTCGGAGCTCAAGCCACTCAGCTGTTCTTGATGACGATCCCCTCGAGGATCTGGGCGGCGGTCTCGGTCGCGTCGATCGCGTTCTCGAGCACCGCGAAGATGTCCTTCCAGCGGATCACGACCATCGGGTCGATCCCGTTGGAGAACAGCGAAGCGACAGCGTCGCGGGAGATCCGATCGCCTTCATTCTCGAGCCGGTGGATTTCGATCCAGTACTTGTCGAGGTCCTTGAACTGACGCAGGTGGTCGAGACCCTCCGCCAGCTGCTCGCAGGCCGCCACCAGGACGTGTGTGAGCGCGCCGGCCTGCTCCATCGGAGCCTCGATCTGGTAAAGGCCGAGGAAGTCGGCCGCTTCCTCGGTGAAATCGACGATGTCGTCCATCTGGGTCGCGAGGCCGTAGATGTCCTCGCGATCGATCGGCGTGACGAAGGTCTGGTTGAGCCGCTGGATGATGTCGTGGGTGATCCGGTCACCCTCCTGCTCGGCCTTGAGGACGTCGCGGGCGAGGCCCGACTCGTCGGGCCATACG
>JBBRHQ010000298.1:0-2995 GCA_038222365.1 Solirubrobacterales bacterium | reverse complement strand
CGAACGCCGAACGAAATCCGGGTCAGGGGACGGAGGGACTCAGGCGATCCCGGCCAATGCTCCTCGAGCAGGGCGGGCCCGCCGCTTCGCAGCGCAAGACGGAGCGCCAGCGCGGCGATGATCAGGTCACCGAGCTGACCGGCGACGGGGATGAAGTCCGGTACCAGGTCAAACGGCATCGCGAGGTAGGCGATCAGTGCCACCAGAATCAGCTTTCGGCTACGTGGAACCCGTTCCCTCAAAAGGCGCCGAAAGAGGATGATGCAGTCGACGATGAAGCCGGCCAGCGCCCGGGCTTGGCCTCGGCGTCCAAGCACCAGCAGGCCAATGACGAACGCTGCGTACGGGATCAGGACGACGAGAGCGCCGATGATCAGAGTGTCGGCGCCTGGCATGCCCACAAGGTTAGGGTGGGGCCTCAGGTGAGGGGACACCGGAAGCAGAGGCGGGGGGAGGACTCAGCGCTGCAGCGGCGGGCCGGGCAGGAGGCCGTGGGGCCCAGCCGGGAGGCTTCGGCCTGAGGAGATCGGCAGGTGCGACAATCCGTGATCGGGGGAACGCTTGGGGCCGCCCTTGCGGGCCTCGCCTTCGTTGCTGTTCTGGCTGCGTTCTGGGGTTGTGGGGGGTCAGTTCGATCGACCCCAGCACATCGGCCCGTGCAGGCGTCTGCCACGACCCTTCGCGAGGCCTTGCTTCTGATCCGCTCCGGCCCGCGCCAATGGGACCTCCTCGCGCCGCAGGTTCTCCGCAACATGTACACGCTGACGGGAGACAGGGGGCGCGCCCTTTGCAGGGAGACGGCGCGAGGGCTCCGGCCTCTTCCGATCACCCGCGAGAAAATCGTGAGCAATCGTCATGGCCGGGCACTCGTCAGTGTCGAGGCTGGTCGCGGGCCAATGGGGATGATGACGCTGGAGCGGGTGGACGGGAGGTGGCTCGTGACAGACCTACCGGGGCAGGACGAGTAAGGAGAGGAGCACGGGCAGCCTCGCCTCCGGCCACGGGCGCGGATAGCCTGCGGACGGTCGCGCCGCGGCCTTCTCGGCCAACAGCTGAGGCAGACAGAGGTCGCCCTGCGGAAAGCGTGATAGCCGTGGGTGGTAGCGGGAGACGAATCGAGCCCCGGATTCGCACCCGCGACACATCGCGGGGAGCAATCTCGCTCAACAGCAATGCAACCGTCCGAGATCGAAGAGTCTCAGCCCACCCGATCCAGTTGAATTCTTCCGCCGGGTGTCCTGCTCCGACCTCGCGGCCATGGGTGAGCTCCTTCGGGCACCCCCTTTACCGCCAACCCCCGAACCCCTCACGCACTATCACCTGCGATGAAGCCCTGACGCGGATCGCCGCCTACATCGACATCCCCGATGGATGCTCACGATCGGAAAGCTCGGCTCCGGCCAGGAGGCCTACTACCTAGAGAAGGTCGCCGGTGGCGCCGAGGACTACTACTCCGGCGAAGGTGAAGCAGAAGGCCGCTGGGTCGGAGACGCCGCCGCCGAGCTCGGCCTCGAGGGCGAGGTCGGCGCCGATCAGCTGACCGCGATGCTCACCGGTGGGAACCCCGCCACCGGAGCACAGCTGGTCGGCAACAGCGGTGTCCCCTCCGGCCGCGGCGCGGTCCCCGGCTTCGACCTCACCTTCTCCGCCCCGAAGACCGTCTCCCTGCTCTGGGCCCTCGGCGACCCTGAAACCCAGACCACGGTCAGAGCCGCCCACGAGCGCTCCGTCGACGCCGCCCTCGGCTACCTGCAGCGCCAGGCCTGCTGGACTAGGCGAGGCGCCGGCGGCGCCACCTTTCTCAAGGGCAACGGCTACATCGCCGCAGCCTTCCGACACCGCTCCTCCAGAGCAGGAGACCCCCAGCTCCACACCCATACCCTGATCGCCAACTCGACCAAGGGCCCCGACGGTCGCTGGACCAGGCTCTTTCACCCGGCGATCTATGACCACGCCAAGACCGCCGGCTACCTCTACGAAGTCCAGCTCCGAGCGGAGCTGACCCGCACCCTCGGGGTCCGCTGGCAGGGAGTCCGCCGCGGCATCGCCGAGCTCGAGGGCATAAGCGACGATCAGATCCGAGAGTTCTCGACTCGCAGGGCCGAGATCCTCGAGGCGGCTGGAGGGCCCGAAGCCTCCGCTCGAGCAAGGCAGGTCGCGACGCTGGCGACCCGCCGCGGCAAGGATCATCAGGTCTCGACCGAGACCTTGCGCGAGCGCTGGCACCAAAGAGCGCCCGAGGTCGGACTCGACCCCGAGACGATCGAGGAGGTCCTTAACCGCAGTCCCAACTTTCCCTCTGGCGCCGAGACCCGCACGGTCTTCACCGCCGAGCCGGTAGACCGTGCGGTCACGGCGCACGCATCTCACTTCGACCGCCGCGACGCCGTCCAGGCCATTGCGGCGGCGATGAGAGAAGGTAGCAACGCCCAGGAGGTCGAGCGAATCGCCGACTCCTACCTGGCGATGGAGCACATCCTCTGCCTCGGAGAGAGCCCCAAGGGCGATCGCTTCACCACCCAGCGGATCTGGGAGCTCGAGCAACAGGCTCTTGCGACGGCCGAGCGGATGCGTACCGAGGACCGTGCCCTCGCCGGCCAAACGGTCGCCGAGCAGGTGATCGCCTCCCGCCCGACCCTGAAGGCAGAGCAGGCCGAGATGGTCCGCCGCCTTCTCACTGGTGGCGAGGGCATCTCGATCGTGATCGGTGAGGCCGGTAGCGGGAAGAGCTACGCGATCGTGGCGGCCGCTGAGGGGTGGGCCCAGGCGGGGGTTCCGCTACGCGCCGCCGCGCCGACGAGAAAGGCGGCCAATGTCCTCTCGGCCGAGGGCCTGCCGGCGACCAGCGTCGCCAGGCTCCTGTTCGAGCTCGATGACCTCCAGAGCCAAGGCCTGCTGACGCTGCCCCGCAACTCAGTCGTGCTGATCGACGAGGCGGCGATGGTCGACTCGCAGAGCCTGGCTCGTCTGATCTCCCACGCCGACCAGGCTCAGG
>JBBRHQ010000297.1:0-3029 GCA_038222365.1 Solirubrobacterales bacterium | reverse complement strand
GCCATGGTCGGTGCGTTCGCGTACGGGGACACCACGATGGTTGAGCGCTATGTCGCCGGCACAGCAGATCATCGTGTTGGTCCGGCGCCTCCAGGCCGAGACCGGAACGGCCGTCATGTGGATCACGCACGACCTCGGGGTCGTCGCGCGGGTCGCGTCCCGGCTCCTCGTGATGTACGCCGGCCACCTCGTGGAGACCGGCCGGACACGAGACGTGTTCGCTCACCCCGAGCATCCGTACACCGCCGGCCTGATCGGCGCGATCCCACCTGCTCGCACCGCCGAGCGGGCGCCGTTGCGGCAGATTCCAGGCTCACCCCCGGACGCCGCGCACGCGCCGGCGGGATGCCCCTTCCATCCGCGGTGCCCAGAGGCGGTGGACGTGTGCCGGCAGGAGATGCCGCCGCTGACGCAGCGCGTCTCGAGCACAGCCGCCTGCTGGGTCCCGCCATCGGCATGGGTGGTGGGCGCATCTGAGCTTGACGGCTCACCACCGGCGCCGAGCTTGCCACCGAGCCGGGCGTCGTGAGCGACTCCGAGCCCCTGTCCGCGCCGACCGTGCTGCGGATCGAGGACCTGGTCAAGGTCTATCCCGTGCGGGGATCGGGCCAGGAGCTCCGCGCGGTGGCCGGGATCTCGTTCGCGCTCGGCCGGGGCGAGACGCTCGGCATCGTCGGCGAGTCAGGGTGTGGGAAGTCGACCACTGGCCGGTTGCTGGTCCGGCTCGAGGAGCCGACCTCCGGTCGGATCGAGCTCGAGGGGCGGGACATCACCAGGATCAGCGGTCGCCCGCTCCGGTCGGTCCACCGCCGAATCCAGCTCGTCTTCCAAGATCCGTACGCGGCGCTCAACCCGCGCTTGACCGTGGCGCAGTGCCTCGACGAGGTGCTTCGGGTTTACCGCCTCGCCGGCGACAAGGGCGGTCGCCGTCGGCGGGTGCTCGAGCTGCTCGGCATGGTCGGGCTGCACAGTGGTTTCGCCGAGCGTTACCCGCATCAGATGTCCGGCGGGCAGTGTCAGCGGATCGGGATCGCCCGGGCGCTCGCGGTCGAGCCCGAAGTCGTGGTGCTCGACGAGCCGGTGTCAGCCCTGGACGTGTCGGTCCAGTCCGAGGTGATGAACCTCCTGGTCCGCCTGCGCGAGGACCTCGGGCTGAGTTACGTCTTCATCTCCCACGACCTCGGCATGGTCCGGCACATCTCGGATCGCATCATGGTGATGTACCTCGGTCGGGTCGTGGAGCTCGGGCACTGGGCAACGGTGTCTGACGACCCGCTGCACCCGTACACGCAGGCGCTGCAGGAGGCGGTCCCGGTCGCCGATCCACGGATCGAGGCTGAGCGCGAGGTCGAGGCCCTGCGTGGCGAAGTTCCCGACCCTGCGAACCCGCCACCAGGCTGCGTCTTCCACCCACGGTGCCCGCTCGTCGAGGATGTGTGCCGGTCGGTCGACCCGCCGCTGCTCGCGCTCCGGCCCGGGCATCGCGCCGCCTGCCACGTCGCCGCGCGCCGGACGGCGAGCACCGGGGCCTCCTCCACCACCCCGTCTGACTGAACCGGGCCTAAGGTCGGCGCCATCCCGGGGACACCCGCCCGCAGCCGCAGGGAACACTGGTCCCATGACCGAATCCGCAGCTCCGCTTGCCCAGATCGGGGTGACCGGCCTCGCGACGATGGGCCGCAACCTTGCCCGCAACCTCGCCCGGCACGGCCACGTGGTCGCGCTGCACAACCGCACGCAAGCGAGAACTGACGCGCTCGTCGCCCAGTACGGATCCGAGGGCACGTTCCGGCCGAGCCAGGACATCGCCGGCTTCGTAGCCTCGTTGGAGCGCCCACGCCGGGTGTTGATCATGGTGAAGGCTGGTCAGCCCACCGATGAAGTGATCGACGAGTTGGTCCCGCTGCTCGAGCCCGGCGACATCGTGATCGACGGCGGGAACGCCCACTTCCAGGACACCCGGCGGCGCGAGGCGGCGCTGCGCGAGCACCACCTGCACTTCGTCGGCGCCGGGGTCTCCGGGGGCGAGGAAGGCGCGCTGCTCGGCCCGTCGATCATGCCCGGTGGCTCCGCCGAGTCGTACGAGGCGCTGGGCCCGATCCTCGAGTCGATCGCGGCCGTGGTCGACGGCACCCCCTGCTGCACGCACGTCGGCACCGATGGCGCGGGTCACTTCGTGAAGATGGTGCACAACGGCATCGAGTACGCCGACATGCAACTGATCGCGGAGGCGTACGACATCCTGCGCAGCGCCCTCAAGATCGAACCGGCCGAGATCGCGAAGATCTTCGAGGAGTGGAACGCCGGTGATCTCGAGTCGTTCTTGATCGAGATCACAGCCGTCGTGCTCGGCCAGGTCGACGCCGCGTCCGGCCGCCCGTTCGTCGACATCGTCCTCGACGCCGCGGAGCAGAAGGGCACCGGCCGCTGGACCGTCCAGACCGCACTCGAGCTCGGTACGCCGGTGAGCGGCATCGCCGAAGCGGTCTTCGCCCGAGCGCTGTCAGGGCACCTGGAGCAACGCGAGCCTGCAAAGACCGCGCTGCCCGGAGCTGAGGAGTCCTGGGACGTGCCCGACCGGGACGCGTTCGTCGAGGATGTGCGGCGGGCGCTCTACGCCTCCAAGGTGATCGCCTATGCGCAGGGCTTCGACATGATCAAGGCCGGCGCGGTCCAGTACGACTGGGAGATCGATCTCGGCGCGATGGCGACGATCTGGCGGGGCGGCTGCATCATTCGGGCCCGTTTCCTCAACCGGATCCGCGAGGCGTACGACGAGAACCCGCTGCTGCCGTCGCTCGTCCTCGCGCCGTACTTCCAGGAGGCGATCGTCGAGGGCCAGGACGGGTGGCGGCGCATCGTGGCCGGAGCAGCGCAGGCGGGCATCCCGGCGCCTGGGTTCTCGTCCGCGCTGGCCTACTACGACGGCCTGCACCGCGAGCGCTCGCCCGCCGCGCTGATCCAGGGCCTGCGCGACCTGTTCGGGGCACACACCTACCAGCGCGTCGATCGTGAGGGAGCGTTCCACG
>JBBRHQ010000296.1:0-3063 GCA_038222365.1 Solirubrobacterales bacterium | reverse complement strand
GAGGGGTTCACCTGCTTGTCCTGGATGTGGTAGAGGCCGGCCGGGGTCTCAAGGCCCTGCTGGCCGACCGCGACCGTGTAGGTCTTGACCAGATTCAGGTTCTGCCAGAAGCGAAGGGAGTAGTTGGTGCGATCGAGGGTGACGAAGGCCGGGTACTCCGCGGCCACCTCGCCGGTGCTGACCTCGGGCTTGGTCGAGTGGACGACGGCCCTCACCGTGCGCGCCCCGGTGGAGGAGGTCGCCGCGCTGTTCAGCTCCGTGGTCAGGGCGTTGTCGCGCACCTTTCGCCCCTCCTGCCCGGAAACGACGTTGAGCGAATCGCCGCTGGGACTGACCGAGGCGTCCTTGGGGTCACGGTCGATCTTCGAGGCGACCTCCCGCACGAAGC
Organism: Solirubrobacterales bacterium; assembly: GCA_038222365.1. Taxonomy (GTDB): domain Bacteria; phylum Actinomycetota; class Thermoleophilia; order Solirubrobacterales; family 70-9; genus JBBRHQ01. The sequence continues at coordinate 2,675 of JBBRHQ010000296.1, read as the reverse complement.
GGTTGATCGCCGGTTGGGAGTAGGTGACCTCGGGCTTGATCTGCTTCTCGACCGAGCCACCGGTCACGTAGCGGACGATCCGGCCCGGCAGCCCGCCATCGCCGCTCGCCGCCAGGGCGCGGTGGACCATGCCGTTGATGTTTGCGTGGATCCTCAGCCTCGCGCCGGGCAGGGTGTAGGTCTCCCCGTCGAAGCTGACCTTCAGCGGCTTGCTGAGCGGCTCCACCAGGCGCCGGCGGAGCAGAGCGGTGGCTTCGGCGCGATTCAGCCCGCCGATATCGATGCCGCCGACCGTTATCCCGTCGGCGACCTGGTCCTTGCGCGAGTTGTCATAGGCGTAGGCGCCCACGGCTCCTCCGACCAGGAGGAGGACGACGACGATGATCCCGATCTGTGCCTTGCGTCCCATCTGCGTGCGCGGTTGCCTAGCTGGAGTCTTTTCGGCCAATCCCCTCTGAGAGTTTAGGCATGCGCACCGCCGTCCCTGCCGGCATCCGGCAGTGCAAGGGGGCGTGCGGGTTCAGCTGCCCTCGACCGGGGGCGAGGGGTCGAACATCGCCGCGTCCTCCTTGCCGACCTCATCGGGCGAGGCGCGACGGTGGACGTGAGGGCTCCAGCGCAGGAACTCCTCGACCTCGCGCTCATAGCGGTAGGGCTCCTTGATCCCGGCCAGGACCGGGCTGAGGCGCTGGTGCTCGCCGAGCTTCAGCACCGCCTCGCGCGAGGTGTAGGAGTACTTGAATCCGGTCGCCTTGAAGCGGCGGTTGTCGAGACCGCGGCCGAAGCGCATCTGGGCCAACATCTCATCGGGTATGCGGACCCCGAGCCGGCGAAACGGCGCCGCCAGCAGGCCGGTCCCCCACGGGGGCAGGATCGGCAGCGGTCGCTTTCCCAGCAACCCGATCACCTCCGAGAGGGCGAGCACGCCGTCGGCGGCGACGTTGAAGGCGCCCGGCAGCTCGTTGAAGGCGGCGTGCTCGAGCGCGTGGACGACGTCGTCTGAGTGGACGAACTGATAGCGGGGGTCGAAGCCGAGGATCATCGGGACCATCGGCAGGGAGAGCACCCGTGTGTGGGGGGTGTCGATGTCGGGACCGAGGACGTTGGCGCAGCGCAGGATCGTCACCGTCGTCGAGGGGCGCTTCTCGGCGAAATCGGCGACCGAGGCCTCGGCCTCGACGATGTCGCGCTCGATCGGGGTCTTCGGCGGGTGCTTTCGCCTCATCTCCTCGGTGAAGAAGGCCGGGTCGTCCTGCTCGCACCCGTACCAATGCGCCGAGCTCTTGAAGACCAGCCGCCGCACCGGCGAGTCCTCGCCGGTGCAGGCAGCGAGGATGTTCAGCGTCCCGATCACGTTGTTCTCGTGGGCTCGGGCCCGGGTGGTGGCGCCCGAATTGACCACCAGCCGGGTGTCGATCACGGTGTCGACGCTGGCGGCCTTGACGATCCGCTCGATCAGCGAGTGCTGGGTGCCGACCTTGACGTACTCGGTGCGGTGAAGCTCCCGGGTCGGCTCGCTGGAGTCGACCCCGATGATCGCCTCGACCTCGGGGAAGGACTCGAGCGCCTGGGCAAGCCGGCCACCCCAGTAGCTGGCCAGGCCGGTGATCAGCACCCTGCGCGCCGGTGCGGTGTGCAGGGTCATCCGAGCCAGACCGACTTCCGGGTGCCGAGCATCTCGTGCAAGTTCTCCTGGATCCGCGCCCTGACCTCCTGGGCGACGGTCTGCACCAAGGCCCGGTCGGCGTCGGGGTCGCCGCCGAGCTCTGCCGTTTCGATCGGCTCCAGGAAGCGGATCCGGAACTTCGCCGGCAGGTAGCCGAGCATTCCCGCCGGCCCCAGCCAGGGGAAGGTCGGGGTGAGCGGAAAATAGAGCAGCCCGGTGAGCTTCTTCATCAGCCCGACCTGCGCGAAGACCGGCGCCGCCTCCTCGGCGCCGATCACGCAGACCGGAACCAGCTTCGCCTCCGCCCGCATCGCCGCGGCGACGAACCCGCCCCGCCCGAAGCGTCGCAGCCGGTAGCGCTCGCTGAACACCTGTGCGGTCCCCGTGCGCCCCTCGGGGAAGACCAGCACCAGGCTGCGCTCGTCTCGCAGCAGCCGGTGGACGTTGGCGGGGTGGGCGGCGACGCAGCCGATCTTCGGTGCCAGCATCGAGAAGAAGGGATAGCCCTTGAAGAAGTGCTCGACCGTGATGTTCAGCGGCCGGGGCGCCGGGTGCTCCTCGCGGATCGCCCGACCGATCATCGCCGCATCGGGAGGCAGCGCCCCGGAGTGGTTGGAGACGAGGAGCGCACCTCCCTCGGCGGGGACGTTCTCGACTCCCTCGACCTCGACCCGGAACCAGTAGCGGTAGAAGAACTCGACCACGGAGCGGTCGAAGGCTCCCTCGATCCGCTCGGAGCGCCCCCAGTCGTCGATCCTGCGCTCGGTCTCGATCGCCGGCAGCAGCGAGCGGTCCTCGAGCGCCGGCAGCCGGGAAGCCTCGTCGCGGCGCTCCGGAAGCTCGGCAAGTGGGGTGCGCTCCGCCACGCGCCCATTCTGGCAGGGGCGATCGGGATGGGCGCGGCGGATATGTTTCGACGATGCGCTCGAAGGACCAGGTCCGCAGGGAGGTGTGGAAGGCGATGGAGCGCGAGGGCGTCTCCCGCTTCCCGGGGGCCGAGGGACGGATC